>SLGL01000291.1 GCA_007123785.1 Balneolaceae bacterium | reverse complement strand
TTTTAAAAAATTGATTTTAAGGATTTCTGTTTTGAGAAGGTCATGCAATACTGCCATAAAGTTACCGGTATTTTCGCTTTCACACTGCCGGTTGATTTTACATATGTGTTCGAGATGTATCTGGCAAGGATGCTTTAATCAGGCTGGATTCAAAAACCTCAACAACGAATAATAAAACAGATCCGGAGCTTTTTGCACCAAGTCAACATTACTTCTTGCAGTCAATTCAATAATAACGCCAGTACGGGATAATAATATCGCTGTCATGGCTCCTGAAAATATGTGGTAACAAAGGGGCTGTAATGTATCGGAAACATGTGGATATATTGTCTACATAGTTTTTCTGTACATCATCAATAATAACAATAAACCTATGCTATGCTTAATGTTATACAAATCAACAGACACCAAAACAGAAACAGGATATAGCTATGAAATTTCTAAACATTAAATTAATGCAAATGATATGCTTCGCACTGGGGCTTTTGCTTAGTGCGTCTGTGCAGGCTCAAACTGTGACGGGAGTTGTTACAGATGCTGAAACAGGAGTGACCTTGCCCGGAGTAAATATTGTGATACAGGGAACCACCACAGGAACGGCTACGGATGGAAATGGTGAATTTGAACTGAATGTGGGAAGTCTTACTGAAACATTAATTTTTTCTTATATAGGCTATCTCTCGTTAGAAGTACCCATTGAGGGGAGGTCGGAACTCAATGTTGAAATGAGAACTCAAGCATTGCTCGGTGATGAAGTTGTAGTTGTAGGTTATGGAACACAACGACGAAGAGAGCTCACTGGCTCCATCGGTTCAGTGGCTGCTATGGATTTTAACCGAGGACATATCGAATCCCCGGAACAACTCATGCAAGGCAGAATTGCAGGTGTGAACATCACTTCAGTAAGCGGTCAGCCTGGATCTCCACAAAGTGTTATCATTCGTGGCCCCGGAACCATACGTTCGGGCAGCGGGCCGCTTTATGTGATTGATGGTGTAGCGATTGACAACTCGGCAGACACCACGCCAGGTGGAAACAGCTTTGGGCCCGGCAGTCCATCAAACACAAACCCACTTGCTTTTCTAAATCCAAACGATATAGAATCTATCGATGTGCTGAAAGATGCATCGGCCACAGCTATCTATGGATCAAGAGCCGCCAATGGCGTGATTCTGATTACAACAAAAAGAGGGCAGCGCGGGGTATCTCAGCTCAATTATTCAAGCAGCCTCACCTTCTCTACCATTGCCAACAAACTGGATATGCTTAGCCCGGAAGAGTTTGTTGATTTTCATCAGTCTGTAGGCCAGCCTGAAATGGATATGGGTCATCGCACCAACTATTTTGATGAAATATTGCGAACCGCCCTTTCAAACCGGCATGCTATCTCATACAGTGGCGGGTCAGAATCGATGGACTACACAGCTTCACTGAACTATTCAAATCAGGAAGGTTTGGTGATCACCAATAATCTCGAAAATTATGGAGGACGCCTTCGTGTAAATCAGCGCTTTTTGGAAAACCGCCTCACATTTGGTGTGAACCTGATGGCCGACCGGCAGCGGACCGACTATGTACCCGTGGCAGATAACCACAGTACAAACCTCGGCGATATGCTAACCAACTCTCTTACACAGAATCCCACTCAGCCAATCTATAATCCGGACGGCTCATTTTATGAGATCAGGGATGATGGAATGAATCCTGTACAGGTTCCGGAAATTTTTACCGACTTTGGTGAAGTAACCCGCATTATGGGAAGTTTGAACGTGGATTTTGAACTCATGGAAGGGTTGATGTACCGGTTCAATGCGGCTGTTGATAATTCACAGGGAAACCGTTTTTCTCAGGTAAGCCCACATAATAATCAGCGAATTGCTGCACCCCAGGGAGCGTTCCATTTTGGCAACCGTGAAAACAGCATGTTTCAGACAGAAAGCACGCTTAACTACATTACTTCTTTAGAGAATCACAACATCGACTTGCTGGCTGGATTCTCTTATCAGCAGTTTGTGCGTGAAGGAAGAAGCTTTGCTGTACGCGATTTTACAACAACCGAGATCAATGCCTACCACAACCCAGGTATCGGGTCGAACGTTACAACAGCCGATCTGCCCAGTGGTTTTTCTGCCAAGAACGAGCTGCAATCTTTCTTCGGAAGGACAAATTATAACTATTTGCAGCGATACTTTTTTACCGCCACATTGCGGGCCGATGGATCTTCACGATTTGGCGATGATCACCGTTATGGATTCTTCCCCTCATTTTCAGCCGCATGGCAAATCACAGATGAGAGCTTCATGTCGGGAAGTACCTTTTCGAACCTGAGGCTGAGAGCCGGATGGGGTCAAACCGGAAACCAGGATATTCCGGACGGAATTACCCAGCAGCGAATTAACATAGCCACCCGGGCAGGTTATCAGCTTAACCCCGGTTCCATCACTCCAGGTATCACATTTGTGCGTACACAGAATGAAAATATCCGGTGGGAGGTGTCTACACAATCCAATATCGGCCTGGACTTCTCCTTCTTTAATGATGCGCTCTACGGTACGATGGATGTTTTCCGAAAAGTAACCAGCGATATCCTCATCGAAACCACGACCGGTGTGGATCCCATTGCAGCAACCAGCTCTTTCTGGAGCAATTATGATATGGAGGTTGTAAACAAGGGGATTGAACTGGATTTGAGATACCGACAGCAGTTTGGAACAGACGTCAGTTTTGATATAGGAGGCAACATCTCTTTCCTGGACAACGAAATCAGAAATATGCCGGTAGATCAGATCCGGACAGGTTCCATCACTGGCCGCGGCCTCTCAGGTGAAACCGTTCAGGTATTCAGAAACGGATTGCCATTTGGATCTTTTTGGGTATTTGAATTCCAGGGGCTTGATGAAAATGGTGAGAACATCTTCAGAGATGTAGATGGAGACGGCAGTATTACGGATGCAGACCGGGTTTCACCGGGAAGTGCACTCCCCGACTTTGAGTATGGAATCTCCGCCAGATTGGGTTACAGAAACTGGGATCTTGGGCTGAATTTTAATGGTGTATCCGGAAATATGATTTACTGGAACGACCATAACGCCCTGTTCAATATGCCGCAGCTCTACGCTGGTAACAATATCGCAAGAGTGGGTTTCGACCCGAATGAAGGTTCCACAAATCCAGCAACGGCTTCCTCAAGATTTGTGTACGACGGAAGTTATTTCCGGCTGAATAATGCAACGCTGAGTTATGCATTCAATACGATCAACCTTCCTGTGAACGGTTTGATATTATCCGTTACCGGGCGCAACCTGTTCACAATTACAGATTATCCCGGATTTGATCCTGAAGTTGACAGGCCGAGATCGGTTGGCGGTTTCCGTTCAATGGGAATTGACAGCTCGAGATACCCATCTGCCCGGTCCGTCAGCTTCTCAATCAATTTGACACTCTAACCATCCTAAATTCAGGTTGAAATCATGAAAAAATTATTAATTAATAAAGTTAGTTTACTTCTATTGGCATTTCTGCTGTACTCTTGTACAGATCTTGGAGAAACCGTAAGAGATACGGCCCTTCAACAGGAAGCCCTGAATTCTCCAAATGCTCCGGAACAGATTCTGGCTCCTGTTTACGAACGAATGCTGGAACCCCTGGAAAGACATAACTGGTTCAACAATCTTCAGGGAGTTTCATCCATAGAACAGATTGTTCCCTTCCGGGGAGGCACCGACTGGTTCGACGGCGGACGGTTCATAGAAATGCATCAGCACTCCTGGGGACCCACTCATACCACCATTATCAGTGTGTGGCAAAATTTAACCCAGGGAGTTGGCCGGGGTGCTATTGCTGAACAAACTATTGCCAACCTTGGCGGCGACCAGAGGCTCGTTAGCGAAGCTAAGGCATTAAAAGCACTCTATAACTACTGGTTACTTGATCTTTACAATGTTGTATTTGATAAAAGACCAGAAGATATAGGAACACCTGCCCTTTCTACGGTTTACAGAAATTCTGAAGCCGTAGATTACATTCTCAGTGAACTTGATGCCGTGCAGGAACAATTACCGCGAGCAAGTGCAAACGAAACACGATTCAACAGGGATGCCGCCATCGCATTGAGAGTAAGATTACTGTTAAACAGGGCCATTTATGACGACCGGTACGCATCCAGTCCTTCTCACGACCCTTCCACTCTGCAGGCTGTAATCACTAATGCAACGCAGCTTATTAATGACGGGTATTTTCAGCTCGAAAATGAAAACTATTTCTACCTGTTCGGAAAGGAGAATGAGGGAAATCCGGAAATAATCTTCGCCTTTAATCAGCAGCCCGAAACAGGTGGAGGGCACCGGCTCTCCTACTTTCATGCCTCACGAAATCGTCACGGCAATCCCTGGCATACAAGTAAAACAGGAAGTGACGGAGGGGCTCTGACTCAGGATTTCTACGACATGTGGGAAGGCGAGAGAGATGATCCCCGCTTTTTCCATCGTTTTCTTCCTGATGAAGGTTCTGTATCTCCCGAAGATTTCCGGTGGAATCGCGGCGTTCAGATCGGTCAGCAGTACGGTATTGTACCGGATACAGACGGACCGAATGTATACCGGCAGGATGAAGATGGTAATCTGTTGATCCTCCCGCTCGTAGATCATGCACGCAGCGGTCAGACCATGATCTATACTCGTGAAGTTGGCCTCGAAACCGATAGGGGCCATCTGGCAGGCCCACGCTCTATCAAATGGGATAACGACAAGTACCTGCAGGGAAGTGAATCGTCTATCAATATTCCGGTTTTGCGCCTGGGTGAAATGTATCTCTCAAGAGCCGAAGCCCATGCACGCCTTGGTAACTGGGGAGAGGCTCTCAATGACATTAACACTGTACGGGCAGCACGTGGCTCAAGACAGTTATCTGCAAATGAATTAAGCACCATGAGCGACTTGCAGCGTGAATGGATTTATGAAATGTATCAGGAACACCAGACTCGAACGATTCAGATTCGTTTTGGTACCTATACTGAAGGAACCTGGCGTGATAAATCTGTAAGTGATGTTCAAAAACGAGTATTCCCGATTCCGCAAAATGCAATTGATGCGGCTCAGGGCGAGCCCGGTTACCTGGAGCAAAACCCTGGTTACTAAATTAATTTTAAAATATTAAACCTGCTGCCCTGGGCGAGTTAAGGCCTTGGCCGGGGCAGTTTCT
>SLGL01000216.1 GCA_007123785.1 Balneolaceae bacterium | reverse complement strand
GAGCCGGTCGGGTTTCGCCCCAGCGCCTGGCGCAAGGCGAAGCCGGACACGCTCTCGGCGAACGCGCCCAACTCCCCCGGTCGCATTCGCCGCCATCAAACACCCGGTGAGAATTCTTCAATAGAAATAAGCTGGGAAATAGAAAGTAATAACTCTGCTGGTTCCTGGCTTCTGAATAATCCTGATGAATCTATTCAGGCCGATTTGATTTCTGAGAATAGCATCTCACTACAGCTTGAAGTACCAGAAATATTTACTATAGTTTATAACAGCTTGCCATAAGATATTAATGGTATTTATTAACATTTTGAAAGGGTCAGCTCTTTATAAAGCCACTTTCTGGCTTTTATCCAGTCGCGCTTAACCGTACTGGCTGAAATATTCAGCAGCCTTGCGGTTTCATTGATATTCAAACCCAGCAAATATCGCAATTCCACAATCTTCACCATACGCTTATTCTGCCTTTTCAGCTTTCTCAGCGCTTTATGGATATTATCCGGGGCATCTTCTTCCCTGATTCCATCCCATAAATGATCCAAATATTCGATTTCTATCATCGAACCACCTCTTTTCTCTGCTGTTTTTTTCCGAATGTCGTCTATAAGAATAGAGCGCATGCAGCGACAGGCAATTCTGAAAAAATGTGCTTCACTTTCCCAGTACTTTTTTGTGGAATTGCTTCCCATCTTCAGATAAGTTTCGTGAACAAGATCTGTCTTTGAAAAAGTTAACTGGCAGATCCAAAAATCATCATAAAACAATAGTTTTTCTGCAATCTTTTGCAGCTCATCATAGACAAGAGGAAAGAGAAGGTCATATGCATACGGTGACCCATTATTCAACTCCAATAACAACCCGGTGATATTATGATCTCTTTTCATCTCAACTCCATCACGTCGACAGACAGGGTTCAACAATAAATAAACAAATTTTTATGACATTTTCTTTCAAAGAGTTTTTTTTCTGAAAAATTTTCTGACATATAAACATTTTTTTGACCTCTTTTTCATTTCGGCTGCGATTTAGTGACATGTCAACTGTAAAAGTGCAAGAGAGTCATCTGACGGGTTGATCCGGGATCACCACAATCAACTTAATTGATTAATTTTTTGAAAAACTCGACCAATGGCTTACAAGTCGTTTTATGATTGACACGACATTTGTAAAAACTGTACATGCTAAACAAAAAAAAGAGTAGAGATGAAACATTTATTGCCTATTTCAATTCTGTTAATTTTTCTTTCTGGAGTTGCTTGCAGCGATAGCTCCACGGATTCTGATGAACGAATTGGAACCCCCGGTCCTGCAATCGGAATCAGTGCAGGACTGGATCCCACCCTGGTTCCGGGTGATGATTTCGGCGCACTCGCCGGTGCAGTTGCCCGTCCTCACGGATCTCCTTCAATAACAAACAGCAGCCCATCCAGCCTTTCAAGGCTGCAAATGGAATCTTCCTGCAATTTCTGGGAAGGAGGGATGGAAATTGGCCGAAACGGTGCTTCAGTATTTACTGCGGAAAGTTCGGGTGCAACCGTCCAGGCTGTAGCATCTAATACTTTTGAAGTACATGATGATAATACAAGGATATCAATTGACTTTGAACTGGGTGCTATAGCCGAACCGCAGGAAGAAGCTGTGAACTCATATGCTGAAGCAAGTGTGAGCGGCGCCGATCCATTTGGAATTATTGAATCAGGTGTTATTTATGTGATTGATATGGACAATCTGGGCCGCCATGAGGTGGATATTGAGATTGGCTGGGAGCTCCATACCGTACTTGGAGGCGACCCCAATGAAGCTCAGTTAGATGCAATTTTGATGATGAACATCATAAGAAGTTGCGGAGAGGAAGTGGATATGTTTCCATTCGAACCCAACAGCGAATACCTGTTCTACATTCTGGATGAATCGGTTTCGATAAGCGGCTCGAACACCATACATCTTGGGAGAACACTGAATGCACAAATTCTTCTTTCACTTGAGGCTGCTGTATCAGCCAATGCATTTGGAGAAATCAGGAATTCTGATGGCCAGCTGCTTCAGCCGTCTGTCAGCAGTTACGGAAATGTGGAAGGGCTGATTGAGATTAAAGCGATTTCTGTTAGACCTTAATGGAGAAAAAGATGATAATTTTGATACTTTTATTGAATTTAAATTCTTTGCTATACGACAGTTTGATGGAGCCTGAAAATACTGTTATAACTGAATGTAGCGCAACAGCATTAGCTAATATTCTGGAGTGGGAGCTTTCCATTACAGCCTTAAATGCATTTCAACATGAATTCGGGCCGGAGGAAAATCATACCACAGTTACTCACGAACTTACAAAAACAGGAACATTCCGGGTTGTAAAAACTGAATCACTGGACAATGAGATTGTTTCCTGGAAAAGTGTTGGGCCTGCCTCGCTAAATATCGACCGGGAGTCCTTAACGATCATGGTCAATCCGCATGGAGCCGTGGTGGAAAGTCATCATAGAACTACCGGTTCCGGTTCTTCTCGTGCAGCCCTTCACTTTTTTATCAGTTTGCAGGATGAGATGTACAGCATTACGATGCACGATGCTTTTATCGAGGCTTTAACCGTTTCCACACAAAAATACCTGTTACCTGATGGCAGTCTGTTCCATGAGAATGTTTCCGAGAAAACTGAACGATTCAACCTGACCTCAACTGTTTATGACATTCCTTTATCCGGTGAATGTATTTTGGCGGGAAGTGAGGAACAGGGTATCCCAAATAACATCAATCACAGAAAGATTGAGTGGAGTCTCAGTCCGGTTCAGTAAATTATCTTCTTTAGCCACTTTCTGAAACAGCTTCAGCTTTGAGCTGCTCTTTTCCCAGATCACTTTCTTTTTCAAGGTACTCTTCAACAGGAGTTGCCCATTTTTTAAATCTATTCTCTTTCGAGTTTTTTTGTTCTTTTGATACAATAATTGTTTATCACTTGAAATAAACACCCTGAGTACCCACAGGATCTGTGAGCGTTTTGCATCAAAAAATTCCCTTTGACATTGATCCCGATGTGTCGAAAGAAATGCCCATAGGAATCAGGTTCTTTGACTATCGCAATACCGCTTCTGTTTCTGAATGATTTTAAATCAAACATTCAGGATACGATATATTTCGAAACCTCAGGAGATATACCGGTCCACCAACAATTATTATATCCACATTCCGAAGCTGCTTTTCACCGGTTTCAAACAGATTTCAGTATAATCCACAGATACAGATCCTTCAAGACATCAAGGTGAGCTCTCTGTAGATTATTGTATTTTGAATCTGCTTATTCTGCTAATAAACTGCCCCTATTGCATTTACACAGACGATAATTAACCCAAATAATAATGACTTTTATAAGCAAAAATTTATTAGTACTTAATTTTATCTTTAACCAAAAAGACATTAAATTTGAAGCCGTAACAAATTATTATTTATAGATATAAAATATGAATTCATCAACAAAACCTGTTTTTAATTTTGACTTACCCCATGAACTCAAAGATTTAATTGATGAAGCTCCCAGTGTAACCGTTGCCAAGAATGTTGATGACCTTGTAAACCTTTCTGTTGGGGGTAAAGATGGCATGTCGTACGATGTGTTTTATGACCTGCCTGATGGAGAAAGAAAGCATGAGGCGATCGTCCACAGGGTGAAAAACGGTATTGCAGCAAATTATACTGAAGCCTACATGCGGCGCAGAGATCCTAACTGTATGATCATTGCAGATGATTTTCCCACCGATAAAACAACTTACAAAAGCCGGTTTGATGATGACTTTGATCATTTGCGTGAGGAGACATTCGAATGGATGAAGAAGCAGGACCTGGCCATGTTCTTCTTCCATGCAGGTAAAATCGGTATGGGATACAATACAGTAGCTGTAATTCCTGCCAATGCCGGATTCTTCGGATTGGGCTTGGCGCTTTTGCAGGGGATTCTGAATCCCAATGAGCTTTCTGATGAGTTTACGCCAACTGCTTTTATGTACACTGCTCCGCCATTCAGGCATACACGCTTTGATGGTAAACAAGTGGTTGTACATAACCGGCAGCCCGGCAATTATGAGATGTTCAGCTATAATCTATATCCCGGGCCAAGTGCAAAAAAAGGTGTTTATGGAATGTTGATTGGCCAGGGAGAAGAAGAAGGATGGGTAACCGCCCACTGTTCAGCAGTACAGGTAAAAACTCCATACGACAATGTAGTTACATTTATGCATGAGGGTGCAAGTGGCGGTGGTAAAAGTGAAATGTTACAACAACCTCACCGACTATCTGATGGCCGGTTATTATTGGGTGATAATTTATATAAAGATGACAAACGTTATTTAGAACTGTCACAAACTTGTGATTTATTGCCGGTAGCCGATGATATGGCACTTTGCCATCCCTCAATACAACGCAATGACCAAAAGTTATGGCTTGAAGATGCGGAAGATGGGTGGTTTGTCCGTGTAGACCATATTACAGAATATGGTACTGATCCCAGTCTGGAAAAATTAACTGCTGTTCCTCCAAAACCATTGCTTTTCTTAAACATTGAATCGGTACCTGGAGGCAGGGCAATGATATGGGAGCACGTATATGATGAACCCGGTGTTCCTTGTCCGAACCCAAGGGTTATATTACCCCGTGATATTGTACCGAAGATCGTATCTGAGCCGGTGAGTATTGACATCAGAAGCATTGGATTGCGTACTCCACCATGTACCCAGGAAGAACCTAACTATGGCATTGTAGGCTTAATGCACGTGTTACCTCCAGCCCTGGCCTGGCTCTGGCGATTGGTTGCCCCGCGAGGACATGCTAATCCAAGTATTATTCAAACTGAGGGTATAAGCAGTGAAGGAGTTGGCAGTTACTGGCCGTTTGCTACCGGGAAAAAGGTAAAACAGGCCAATCTTTTGTTAGAGCAGATTAAGCAAACTTCAAAAGTACAATATATTTTAACACCAAATCAAAACATTGGCGCATGGAAAGTAGGCTTCATGTCGCAGTGGATTGTGCGGGATTATCTTGCAAGAAAAGGGAATGCTACATTTAGTGAAGAACAAATTTTGCCTGCCAGATGTAACGTTTTGGGCTATGCATTGAAATTCATGACATTTGAAGGCCGTTCCATTCCGCCCTGGATGCTGCAAGTCGAGTTGCAAAGAGAAGTACAAGAAGAAGGATATGACGCCGGCTCCGAAATTC
>SLGL01000490.1 GCA_007123785.1 Balneolaceae bacterium | reverse complement strand
CTGTAGTCAGGGCCGTTTTAAAATTGTCAACGGATATATTTCGTTTGTGAGTGAGATAGTTTGCTACGGCAAGTACGGTGGCAAGTTTTAAAAACTCACTGATCTGGAGGCGAAAGCCAAAAATGGAAAGCCAGCGGCGGCCACCGCCAACTTCAATTCCCACAAAAACCGTTATGATGGCAAGAATAATACAAATAGCATATAAAATATACGCACCACCCTGAAATGTTCGGGGTGAAGTAAATTGAATGGCAATTAATGCAACGAGTGAAATGGAAATCCAGATAATCTGACGGGAAAAATTTCCCTGAATATGAACAGGTAAAAATTGAGATACTGGTCCTTGCGTCGCGCTGTAAATAGCTACCAGTCCAATTCCTGTAAGGGCAACCCATATAAAAATAACAGACCAGCTAAAATCTTTTCTGTCAATCACTTTCAACAACCTCTAATGTGCGGATTCGGGGTTGGAAGTTGAGGACATAATCATAAACATGCTGACGGTTAATTTCACCGGTCAGGTATTGTTCCATTACAAGTGATGCAATAGGGGTTGCGGAAATAGAGCCAAATCCAGAGTTTTCTGTAAGTACGGCAATTGCTATTTGAGGGTCATCTGCGGGTGCATATGCAATAAACCACCCGTGATTTTCACCGTGGGGATTTTGGGCTGTCCCTGTTTTTCCGGCAACCTGGATATCCGGAATATTTCCGTAAAATCGTGCTCCTCCCTCAACAAGTGCGCCCTCCATTCCCTTTTTTACGACATCTAAATGATCTTCACGGATCCATTCAATCCGCTCAAGGACCGGATTTGTATAACGAATTTCTCCATGAGGTTCCCGAACAGCGCTTACAATGTGAGGTTGAATTCTGTAACCTCCGTTCGCGATACTCGAAACGGCCACAGCCATCTGAAGGGGTGAGACGGAAACCATGCCCTGGCCAACTCCGAGGCTCATTAAATCACCTATGGCCCAGCGCCGTTCACCGAAAGTTCGGTTCATATAAGTACTATCGGGAATAATACCGGATCGCTCTGATGGCAAATCAATGTTGTTGAGCGGGCCCATTCCAAAATCTTTGATGAGCCTGGACCAAGTGTTCAGATGACCAAGTGTTGCAATCTGGTCCATCATCCAGAAAAAGTAGGTGTTGCTTGAGCGTGAAATTGCTCTTTCGAGATTGTAGTTTCCTGGATCTGCCAGGTCTCCGTAGCGTCTGCCCCGGAAATAATAACCGGGATTATAAATTTGTGTTTGAGGAGTGATGAGGTCCATGTGCAGGCCTACAAGCCCCATAAATGGCTTGAATGTAGAACCCGGTGGCTGCCGGTTCGAAACAGCCCGGTTAAAAAGCGGCCTGTCCGGGCTGGTATTTAAATCCCGCCAGTAAGAGGCATCCATTCGTCCGGCAAGTTTGGTAAGGTCGTATTGAGGTGAACTCACCAATGCCAGAATGCCTCCGGTTTGAGGGTCGATGGCTACCAACCCTCCCCGTTTATTTTCCATAAGCTTTTCGGCAAGCTGTTGTACTTCAGCATCAATAGTAGTAATGAGATCGGAGCCTTTAATCGGTTCGATATTCAATGAGCCGTCATCGTAGGTTCCCAGCGCCTGTCCATAGGCGTTTACTCGGATATACTCGGTTCCCACATCACCGCGCAGATACTCCTCATAAATCCGTTCAATTCCGCTTTTGCCAATTTTATCACCGAGGCGAATTCGGTCGGAACTTTGGTATTCTTCCAAAGACGCTTCACGCAGATAGCCCAGCAGATGGGAAGCTCTTAATTCGGTAGGATAATGGCGCTTACTCTCGATTTGATGACCGATACCAGGAAGCTGCCAGATGTTTTCTTGTATAGTGGAGAAAACTTCAAACGGTACTTCTGTGAAAAGTCTGGATGTCCGATGCCACGAATAACTCTGAGCTTCACGTATTCTCTCCAGCACAACTTCTTCCTCCATTCGCAGAAATTCGGCAAGTTTGGGCAAACTTTCCATGTTGAATCGGGCCGGAGTTATAGTGATCGAGTAGATGGGCTGATTTTCTACAATAATGGTACCTTTTCGATCCAGAATGAGCCCGCGTGCCGGATTAACAATCTCCATACGGAGTGAATTCTGCATACTCATCGGAGAGTAGGTTTCATAATCGAGAATCTGCAGATGAAAAATCCGGCCAAACATCACAAGAAAACCAATAATTACAATAGTTTGTAATATACGTGTGTATGCGCGTAATTTTTGAGCTTGTTTTGTATCTGCCATTCTTAAATATCTTCTCTTACAAGTTGTAAAAAACTTCCCACAACTGCCGTGAAAATAGTGCTAACGATTATCAGGCTTGAACCAACATAACCGGAAGCATATAATTCAGAAAACATACTTACTCCGTAAAAAATTACATTGTGAATAAATGCTGCCATTAAAATTACCAAAAAAACCTGCCAGAATATCAACCGCGATTGAGTAATATGGTTCAAATATCCGTAAAGAATAAAAACGAGTAACGCCTTTGAAAACATATGCAGGCCCCATAAATCAGTTATAGCATCCTGCAAAAAACCAAGCATGGCTGCAAATAGCAGGCATTCTGTTTTGGTTTTATGTTTGCAGAGCCAAAGAATATAGAGCAGGACGAGGTCCGATTCGCCACCCAGAATTTGCAGATGTCTCATCAAAACGATCTGAACAGCAACAATACCAAGTCCGATAAAAAAGGTTCTAAGATTATCAGATCGCATCAAAACAGCTCGTTGTGCTCTTCTATTAGGTCTGTTATGGAAGTATCGGGCCGAAATTCCATAATAAAAGCTTCCGATAGTGTTGAAAGGTCAGTAAAAGCATTCAGGTAAATAGTTTGAGTGTCAACCCCACGGCCGGCCTCTACAGAAACAACTTCCCCGATTGGAATTCCCGAAGGATAGTAGTTACTGTGTCCGGAACTTTCTACAACTTGTCCCGGCTCCACATCAACCGTTTGGGGAACATACTGCATAATCAGTCCCCGACCGCTATTACCCGACCACGTTACAATTCCGTAAGCCCGGCTTTCCTGAACCCGGGCACTAATTCTGAACATGGAATTGGAATATGGCATTACCTGTGAGTGTTTTTTTGAAGTAACAATCACCTGACCAATAAGTCCGTCGCTGTTAATAACGGGCATTCCTGTCTCTACACCATCATCAGAACCAGCACTTACCGTAAGTGAACTGTTCATACTGGTTAAATTTTTTGCAACAACCTGAACTGGAATGAGGGGAAAGGAACTATCCTCCCGCATGTTAAGCAAACTCCTGAGTACACGATTTTGCTGTTCGGCAGAACGTAAACGGCTAAGTTCATCCTGTAGGAGAATGTTCTGCCGGTGAAGATAATTATTAGTGGAAACGGCCTGCCGGTAAATACGAATATTAGAAAGAGGTTGTTCGAGATAGCTGAGGATGGTAACGGAAGCTTTTCTCATATTTTGCAGACCGCCGTCGTGCCTGTTCACCATAAGGCCGATGGCAAGCAGAAGAATCATCGCCGTTATGATGTAGTCTTTAACACCAGCTATTTGTCGCATTCACAACTATGCAGAATTTTAATTAATTACGGTTCGGTAATAGTTCAGGTCTTCGAGAATCTCTCCAGTGCCACGTACCACCGCAGTGAGCGGGTCTTCGGCAATATGCACCGGAAGATCGGTCGTTTCCATGATGAGTTTATCCAGGTTTTTTAGTAACGCACCACCACCGGTAAGCATTATTCCGCGATCCAGAATATCGGCAGAAAGTTCGGGTGGTGTCTGCTCAAGAGATTTGGTAATCGCTTCAACAATGGTATTTACCGACTCTGAAATGGCTTCCCTCACATCTTTCGAGGTAATCTGGCGGGTTCTTGGAACTCCGTTCACAAGATCACGGCCTTTTGTAATCATCTCAATCTCTTCATCCAGGGGTGCGGCTGAGCCGATTTCACATTTAATCCTTTCTGATGTCCGCTCACCAATTAACAGGTTGTGATTTCTTCGGAAATAATTCACAATATCATCATTTAGTTCATCACCCCCCAGGCGAACCGACTGGGCATGTACGATACCGGAAAGTGCAATAACAGCAATTTCCGTTGTACCCCCGCCAATATCCACAATCATGTTACCAATCGGTTCATGAACATCCAGCCCGATTCCAATCGCAGCAGCCATTGGTTCATCTACAAGATAGACTTCTTTGGCTCCGGCATGTTCTGCACTGTCGCGAACGGCACGCCGCTCTACTTCGGTAATTCCACTGGGAACACAAACCACCATTTGCCGGGTAGTAGAGTACCATTTCATTTTTACTTTTTTAATCATATCACGGATCATCTGCTCGGCCACTTCAAAATCAGCAATTACGCCATCTCTTAGCGGGCGAATGGTGCGGATGTTTCCGTGGGTTTTTTCGTGCATCAAACGTGCTTCATGGCCGGTTGCCACAGGTTCATTTCTGTTGTTCAGGGCTACAATTGAAGGTTCATTCAATACAATTCCCTGCCCTCTGGCATAAACAAGTGTATTAGCAGTCCCAAGATCAATAGCAATGTCTGTATAGAGAAAGTCGAACAGTCCGTTATTCTTTTGATTCTTTTTTGAACTCTTTTTTGTTGCAGTATAGGTCTTAGACATTAGGATGATTTGCTTTTACATATTAAACGTGCTGGAAGACGGAAAAATACGTGATTAACCGCCTATTTGCGAACATTATATTTAGGTTTATAATCGATTATTTTAGTGCTTAAAATGGCGAATTCCAGTAAATACCATCGCCATATCATATTTGTCGGCGGCTTCAATGACTTCCTCATCGCGGACACTGCCTCCGGGCTGAACTACAGCGGTCGCACCAGATTGAGCTGCGGCAATCACGCCATCGGCAAAAGGGAAAAAAGCATCAGATGCAATCACACTGCCGTCCAGTGATATATCCTCATTCATAGCCTTGCGAACAGCAATAACCGAGCTTTCCACGCGGCTGGTCTGTCCAGTACCGATGCCACAGGTAGCACGGTTTTTTGCGTAAACAATAGCGTTCGATTTTACATGCTTCACAACACGCCAGGAAAAGAGAATATCAGCCAGCTCCTGTTCAGTAGGCTTTCGTTTGGTTACTACTTTCAGATCATCTGCGGTTATGAAAGCGTGGTCAGGCTGCTGGTAGAGGGTGCCGCCAAAAATCGAG
>SLGL01000495.1 GCA_007123785.1 Balneolaceae bacterium | reverse complement strand
ATGAGGCTCTTCAAAAATCGAACAATAACAGTGTAGTTGTTCTTGCTACTGCTGATCAGGATGAGGGCAAAGTGTACCTGATGGCTGCAATTACGGAAGACCTGAATAAAAAGGGGTTAAAGGCTGGCCAGCTTGTATCCGTACTTGGTAAAGTTGTTGGAGGCGGAGGCGGAGGACAGCCTAATCTTGCAACTGCAGGCGGACGATATCCTGAAAAAATTGATCAGGCATTAAAAACTGCTTCCGAATGGATTATGAGCAATCTGTCATAAAGAATAAGCTGGCAGAACAGATTTAAAAAATCTATACCATTTTACTATGTGTAAATTACAGGTTTTGATCATTTTATAAAGTTGTAAAATGGTGTCTTACCTGACAGTTTAAATTGATTTGCAGTTACAAATTGTAAATTCGTGAGGTTATAAACCTGTAATCTTCTGAAATTTTGGGTATATTTTCAGACTAATCTGAATTTGAAAAGAACGTTTTATCGTAATTATGGCGAAAAATAAGCAAGAAGCTGTGTTTACACCAATTGGGCAGAATCACAGCAAAAACGGTAAATTTGAAAAATCGGTTGATCTCCCGCCGGCTACAAGAAAAAAGCATACAACACTGGGCCTATCCGATGATGATGTTGTAGAAATGTTCCGGCTGATGTATTTGCAGAGACGATTTGAAGAGCGCGCGATGCAGATGTATCAAAAAGGAAAGTTTGGGGGATTTCTGCACCTCTATATAGGGCAGGAAGCGGTATCAACAGGTACTGTTTTCGCCCTGAATGATGATGATGATATTATTACAGCATATCGTGATCATGGCTGGGGACTGGTTCGCGGAATTTCTGCCCGGGAAGGAATGGCAGAGCTTTTTGGAAAAGCAACCGGTTGTTCAAAAGGAAAAGGCGGCTCCATGCATTTCGCCAACACGGAGCAGCATTTTTGGGGTGGATACGGTATTGTAGGCGGCCACATACCCATCGGCGGCGGTCTTGCTTTTGCCAACAAGTATCTCGATAACGGTCAGATTTCAACCTGCTTTTTTGGTGACGGTGCTGTAGACCAAGGCTCTCTGCATGAAACCATGAACATGGCTCAGCTTTGGAAACTGCCGGTTGTTTTTGTTGTGGAAAACAATGGTTACTCAATGGGTACGGCAGTGAAACGACACACAGTGGGAGAAATTTATGAAAGAGCCAAGGGATACGGTATGAAGCATGCCTGTTTCAATGGAATGGATGCTCTTACGGTGTATGAAAATATGAAAGAAATAGCCGATGAAGTACGTGAAGACAGCGAACCATATTTTGTGGAAATTCGCACGTATCGCTATCGCGGGCATTCCATGTCAGACCCCCAAAAATACCGAACCAAGGAAGAGTTGGAAGAGTTTCAGAAAACCGATCCTGTAGAACGGATAAGACAGTACCTGCTTGATAAGGATGTATTGGAAGAAAGTGACATTGAAGAGATCGAAAATAAGATTGAAGAAGAAGTACTCGATGCGATTGATTATGCAGAAGAATCTCCTTCCCCGGAACCGGAAGAACTTTACGAAGATATGTTTGCGGGAACTCCATACTTCCACGACAAGAAATAAAACTTTTCCTAAATCACGTAACATTTTAATTTAAATAAACTTAGAATGGCAGTATTACAATTCAGAGAAGCACTTCGCGATGCAATTGATGAAGAAATGGCCCGCGATGAAATGGTATTTATTATGGGTGAGGAAGTCGCCGAATATAATGGGGCTTATAAAGTTACGGAAGGCCTTCTCGATAAATACGGTTTTAAGAGAGTAATTGATACACCGATTTCAGAGCTTGGCTTTTCAGGTATTGGTGTTGGTGCAGCCATGAAAGGACTGCGCCCGATTGTAGAGTTTATGACTTTCAATTTTGCTGTATTGGCAGCAGATCAAATTATCAACCACGCTTCAAAAGTTCGATACATGCTTGGCGGGCAGGCCAGTGTTCCGATTGTCTTCAGAGGACCCAATGCTTCAGCAGGGCAGCTTGGTGCAACCCATTCTGTTGCCTACGACTCGATGTATGCTCACTTTCCAGGCCTTTCAGTTATCTATCCATCAGAACCGGATGATGCCAAAGGTCTGCTTAAATCAGCTATTCGAAGTGAAGACCCGGTTCTGTTCATGGAGTCAGAGCAGATGTACGGTTTGAAAGGGGAAGTATCCGAAGAAGACGATTACATTATCCCGATCGGAAAAGGAAAAATAAAACGTGAAGGAGACGATGTTACCATTATTGCTTCCGGTAAAATGTACCACGTGGTGAAGCAGGCTGCTGAACAACTCGCCAAGGATGGAGTGGAAGCCGAGGTGATTGATCCAAGAACCATTAAACCATTTGATATTGAAATGGTGATCGAATCAGTAAAAAAAACCAACCGCTGTGTGATTGTGGATGAAGCCCATCCATTTGGAGGGGTAGCTGCCGAAGCCGGATTTTTAATTCAGCGAGAGGCTTTCGATTACCTGGATGCACCGGTTCAGCGTGTAACACTGCCCGATGTGTGTGCACCATTTGCAAAAAACCTGTTCGATATCTGGCTTCCCGATGCCAAACAGGTGATTGATGCGGTGAATACTGTTACCTATCGAAACTGATTTTTCTGAGAAGTGAATGGGCATGAAATGTTCAGGAGTTGACTGTATGAATTTCTTGTTTCACTTTTGCCTTTTCAATTCTCACTCCTTATTGTTCTGTACAGATTTTACAATTAACCATTCGACATTAAACTCCGAAGAAACACAATAATATGGCCGAAAAAATTGAGATGCCCAAGCTTAGCGACACCATGGAAGAAGGGGTGATTGCCAAGTGGAATGTAAAAGAAGGGGACAAAGTAAACTCAGGTGATGTAATTGCCGAAGTGGAAACCGACAAAGCTACAATGGAAGTAGAGGTTTTTGACGGTGGCACCGTTTTGAAAATTCTTGTTTCGGAAGGAGATGCTGTTCCTTTAGGCGGAACAATGGCCATTATCGGCGAAGAGGGGGAGGATATCAGTGATCTATTGGATGGCGAGGAATCATCTGCCGCTGGTAAAGAGAAAGCGGAAGAGAAAGAGAAAAAATCAACGGACAAATCGGAAGAAGAGGCGAAAAAAGAGGATACATTTGATCCGATATTGGAAGATGTAAATGAAAAAGAAAGTGAGCCAGAAGCAGACACTTCGGATGATGAGAGAATTAAGGCTTCACCACTTGCAAAAAAAATGGCTAAAGAAAAGGGAGTCGACCTGAAAAGTGTGAAGGGTTCCGGCCCTGAAGGCAGAATTGTCAAGCGCGATATTGAAAATTATGAACCTGAAGCTAAAAAACCGGCTGCTGCCGTATCATTTGATTCTGAAGAGTCGGAAGATATTAAAATTTCGCAGATGCGAAAAACCATTGCCCGCCGGCTTTCAGAAAGCAAATTCACCAATCCACACTTTTATGAAACAATCGACATTGATATGGAGCCTGCTATTAAGGCACGTACAGACCTTAATGAAGTGAGCGACGTGAAGATCAGTTTTAACGATATTGTGGTGAAAGCATGTGCAGCGGCATTGAGAAGACACCCCGCTGTCAATTCATCATGGCTGGATGATGTGATTCGAAAACATGGTGATGTTCATGTTGCCGTAGCTGTGGCGATTGACGAAGGTTTGATGACACCTGTGATCCGCCATGCAGATAAAAAGAACCTCCGGCAAATTTCTGCTGAAACAAGAGAACTGGCAGGACTGGCCCGCGACAGAAAACTTCAGCCCGAACAGATGGAAGAAAGTACATTTACCATCAGTAATCTGGGAATGTTTGGTATTGAAGAATTTACGGCAATTATTAATCCTCCGAATGCATGTATTCTTGCTGTTGGGGCCATAAGGGACGTCCCTGTGGTGAAAAACGGTGAAGTAGTACCGGGCAAAAAAATGAAAGTAACGCTTTCCAGCGATCACCGTGTGGTTGATGGGGCCAAAGCCGCAGATTTTTTGAATACGTTACGCCAGATGCTTGAAAATCCGCTTACGATGCTTCTCTGAGTGTTGAGTTGAAATACGTTTTAAATATTTTTGGGTTCAAATTCTGTTGCGCGGAGCGCAAGTATGGGATAGATCTGCAATTTGGTTGACACAACAGGAAGATATCTGGCATTGGCATCATAATGTATCGGGATGCTCCAATCACATCCAGTAATGGTAAACAAAAGACTGTTGTACACATTAAAAGAATAGAAATAATAAATGATGGACCGAAAAGATTTTTTAACTGGAATAACTGCAAGTATCACTGGTTTAATGACATTCCCGGCATTGCTTTATTCAAATTCTTATTTAAAAAGAGATGAATGGAGCCGAATCATATCAAGGGATGTGAATTTTCCGGATCTTACGTATCCGGAAGATAAACGTATTCCTTTAGGATGGGATGTATTTCCTGTTCAAGCCAACGGAATGTTTCATAAAGAAACAAAAACAACCCTTCTGTTTCCGGAAGCAAATCATATTACAGAAGAGGCATGGCTCCGAATCACTGCTGCCATTGACATAAGGGAAAAAATATTGATAACCGTTCAGTTAGCTGAAAGTGGCTCTCAAATAGGGGAATTTGACATTAAATATGCTCACCCTTTTCAACCTTTTCAGATACCATTGGATCCCTTAACAATGAAAGAAGTCAGCAGAGAAGGAGTGTCTTTAAAGATGATCAAAGGGTCGCATGATGCCTGGTTTTTTCAACCTGATTCAAACAGAGCATATAATGAGGGATTACAACCTCAAATAATAACGGGCCAGAGTACGAACCCAAAGGCAGAATTCAGAAAGAATCTTATGTCTATGAATTCATTTAGTCCGTTTGGATGGATGGGGGGATGTGTTAACGATGCATTGTATGTAATGGCAAAAGATGGTGACATGCAAGCCATGAAGACACTTAAAGAACAACTTGGAATGTATCTTGATTATGACAACGGTGTCATATTCGAGAATCCAAGGTCTGAAACACTACTTGGAACTTTTAACAGTATCGAAGATTTTTTACCTTTTGCAGCCATTTCCGGATTATATCCGGATCACCCTTCTATAAAGATGGCTTTGAATTTTTTAATGTCAAGAGAAAGAGATGATGGGTTAATCGCTACCGGCAGTATTACGACTGAAGGATGTTATACAGTTGCATACCCCCTTGCAGCTATTGCGGTTGT
>SLGL01000381.1 GCA_007123785.1 Balneolaceae bacterium | reverse complement strand
CACAGGTTGCTATTTTCCTGTGGGCAGGGTTGCTGCAACAAATTTTCTTTTTGTGGGATAATAGAGGAGATTGGTGGGCTGACATTACCCATGTATTATTTACAATTGCACTTTAAATTATTGCACCCCAAATGGGTATATCGTTTTGACGCATAGTATGTTCTTTTGTCTTGATACATCCCGAGGGGTCGGGACCAGCAAAGCTGGACCAAAAAATCAAGGCTATGAATCACTTGGCGGCGGATGAAATTTTTCAATTCGTTACCCGGCAGCCACCCTTCAACTACGCATTAAGCTTCGTAGAACAGGTGTTCCCGCCAATTGATTCAAGGCCGGGTAATCCACAACCTAAAAGTTATACTATATCAATTAATTATATCAGGATTGGCGGGGATATCCGGATTAAGTTGCAGGTAACTTCTGGTTTTACTTTTTTTCTTCTGGCCAGGTTAATCAGGGTTTAAAAGAAGCTTCTGTTTTTATGTCTCAATTTTATCGTTTTTTTTCAATCTATTCCTGTAATTTCATCATACTGTTTGCCCTCAGTGTGGTATTTGCAGCTTGTAAAACAGTCGAGCAGCCTGTTGAAGAGAGTACTGAAGATACGGATGATAAAGAGGTGACAGAGGTTGATGTCAGTTATGGGTACGATATGATGATCAGCTATTTCACCTCTGAAGTGGATCAGATTCAGGGAAAATGGCTGGATGAATTTCAGGGCACGGAGGATTTTGAAAAAAAGCTGCCTGAAAAGAGACAGCAGTATGCCGATATGATTGGGCTTTGGCCCATTCCCGAACGAACCGATCTGAACCCGGTGGTGACCGGGACGATAGTCAGAGATGGAATTGAAGTACGAAAACTTCATTTTCAGTCCCTGCCTGGACTTTATGTTACGGCTAATCTCTATCTGCCAGAAGACCGGAATGAAAAACTGCCTGGAGTTCTTTACCTGCCGGGCCATACAACGATTGTGGAAGATGGCATTTCCTACGGCCCCAAGGCAGCCGATCATTATCAGACCCACCCGATTTGGTACGCTAAAAACGGCATCGTCAGTCTTATTATCGATACGCTTCACGGCAGTGAAATTCAGGGAATTCATCGCGGAACACATAGTCATGAGCGCTGGTGGTGGTTCAACCGGGGATATACTCCTGCAGGTGTTCAAGCCTGGAATGCGATTCGCGCGCTCGATTACCTCGAAACTCTGGATGAGGTTGATAGAGAGCGATTGGCTGTTACCGGCCTCAGTGGCGGAGGGGCTGATAGCTGGAGTCTGAACGCTTTGGATGACCGGCCTGTAACAGTTTTAGCAGCCGCAGGAATTACAGATCTTCAAAACTATATTATCGATCAGCGGATATCCAACCATTGCGATTGTATGTTCAAGGTGAACCGCTATCGCTGGGATATACCCAAAATTGCTTCATTGGGTATTCCCCGCCCTGTTTTGCTTTCCAATAATACAGAGGATCACCACTTTCCGCTTGACGGAGTGTACCGGACAGATGAACAGCTTTCCCGGCTTTATCATCTGGCTGGGAAACCGGAAAACTGGGATATTCTCATCCGGGAAGGCGGGCATGGCGATCGCCCTCAGCGGCCGGATATGTACCGGTTTATCCACGAAAAGCTGACAGGTGAAATATTGGATGAAGAAGCCTATGAAGCGGCAAGTCCGCTCTTTTCAAGGGAAGAGCTCCTTGTTTTTAACGGTCAGCTGCCAGTAGATGAACGGAACACAAGGATCGATGAAGAGTTTATTCGTTCCGCAGAGATACCCTCGCCGGCGGATTCACGGAAAACCTGGATCCCGATGGCTGAGAGATGGAAAGAACAACTTTCTGAATATGTTTTTCCCGGCTGGCCAAAAGAAAAGGACGCACTTAACCTGATCATGGAGAATGAAAAATCATAGGATGATCTGCGGCTTCGCACCTGGGATTATACTTCACAGGGACCTGTTCGTCTTCGCCTCTGGCAGCTCGACAACGGTACGGACAGCCAGCCGGAAAGAATTCATGTCCGTGTACTTAACAGCGATGACTGGACAGAATGGCTTCAGGTACTTCAAAGTTTGAAAACGAGAGAAGATGTTGCAGAAATCATTGGGCCCGGCGCTCGCTCAACTGTCTGGCCTGATGGAGATGAGAATTCATTGGAAGAGCTCGGACGAACTCTTTCACATGATAATAAAACTCTTATCCTGGTTGCTCCCCGCGGTATCGGCCCCACGAACTGGCTCTCTCCTGATGATGAGAGAGATCCGGTTCGCCGCAGTTTTATGAATATTGGCCAAACCCGTGACGGAATGCAGATCTGGGATGTGAGGCGGGCTGTTGAAGCAGCCAGAAAGATTACCGGCCCTGGAAACATTCCGGTTGCGTTGGAAGCAAACAATACAATGGCAGGAATTGCACTGTACACATCATTGTATGAAGATATTGAGCAGCTGAACCTGGCACGGCTGCCGGGCAGCCACAAAGAAGGGCCAATTCTGCTGAACATCGATAAGGTTTTTGATCTGCCTCAGGCACTGGCACTGGCAGCGGTTCAATCACAGGTTAGACTTTCTGAAACATCACAGGATTCATTTGAATGGACAATGCATACGCTGAACAGCCTCGGAATGACCGGTCAGATTGCTTTCACGGATAGTCCGGAGATTTCAGCCGGTTCATCCGGACCAGAAAAAGTATCCCGGTCCGGTTCACCGGAGCTGGTTCGTCTGCATCTGAGTGCAGACCGTATCCTCATGAAACCGGGAGAGCGGCAAATGATAGAATTCAGCGCCGAAATGAGCGATGGCAGCCAGCTCTCGCTTTCAGACCTGAGCCGTGAGGAGGTTCGCGTTCTCAGTTTGAATCCTGATGTGGCAACGGCGGGCAGCTATGGACAGGTTTATGCCCGTAATACCGGGGCAGCAACCATTCAGGTTGAAGTGACAATCGGTGATGAAGAGCGTACTGCCCATCTTCGAATCGGTGTACCCGAAAGGACACTGTCAGAAGAAGACTTTGTCGTGGATGGCCCGTATGGATCGCATGGAGCAGAGATAGAAAAGCTGGGTGAGAACCATTTTCTGTTTCGCCGGGGACAGCACCCGGAGGATGAAGATCGCAGTAATCTACCGCAATTTATCATCCCTGAAAATTTCCGCGGAAACAATCTTACGCTGGATATTACACCACTCTCTTACCCTGCCGAGACGCACAATTACCACATGGCTTACTCATTTGACGGGGAGCACTGGACACCCATTCTGCAGGAACTTGTGGGTGAAAATGTAAGCCGCCTTCGGATTCCGCCATCCAATTCCGATTCTTTCTATCTGGGTTTTCAGATCCCGCTTTCCCACGAAACGGCGCAGAAATTAAAGAAACAATGGGCTTCTGATCCAAAAACCGCACCTTATGTCACACTCCACCGGCTGGGACATTCCCTGCAGGGGCGTCCGCTTTACCGGATGGAAATTACAGACCCGGATAGTCCTCATGAAAGAAATGATCGCTGGAAGCATTACATTGCTCAGGCTCATCCTCATGAAGGCAAATCGCGCTGGCGGGTCAAGGGAATGATCGACTGGCTGCTTTCGGATGCTCCGGAAGCCGCAGATGCGCGGAAGCGGCATATCTGGCATTTCGTCCTTACGATGAATCCGGACGGGTTAAATAATGGTTTTACACGTGTGAATGCAGAGGGCATGGATATGAATCGGACCTTTCTTGTTGACGGGGCCGACCGTTCTGAACAGGCGCACGAAGGATATATTTATCAGCGTGATATTGAAACGTTCATGGAATCAGACCATCCATTGACAACATTTTGGGATATGCATGTATGGGGCAGGGAAGTTGAGCCGATGGTTCATCTCGGCCCGGAATTTGGTGAGGAAGCCGGACAACTGGGCTCCTGGGAGAAACTGCGTGATCTGATTGAATCGCATGACGAATATGATCTGATCATACCTCTTGCCATCCGTAGGTTTGAAGGCCAGACTACCCTGTGGGACCGGGGAGTGCATCACCGCTATGGTATTACCAGTGCAATTGTTGAAGGCAGCGGATACCTGGATACCCAGGAAGAAAACATGAAAGCCGGTGAAGCCCTAATAAAAAGTATCAATGAATTTTACAGGGGAACGCGACTGGAATGATAAACATCCTTATGTTTGAACATCCAAAATAATCCATCATAAAATGTTGTGACTATGAAAAAATTCAGCAGGAAAAAATTTATTACTGGTACTACTGCGGCAACAGGAACATTATTTGCACCTGGTTTTGTGAACAGGCAATCGGAAAAGGTATTTAGCTCTGGTGAAAATATAAAGATTGAAAACATCGAGACATTTCCTGTTCGTTATCCGTCGGTTCTGCCTTTTCGTTTTTTGGATGGGCCAGGGGGTACCGGGCGGGCAGCAGTCCTCATCAAAATTACAACTGATGATGGTAACGTGGGCTGGGGTGAAAGTGTTCCGGTGCCCAGGTGGAGTTATGAAACGTTAGAGGCTGCTGTTGTTGCGATTGACCGCTATCTGAAGCCGGGAATCATCGGTAAAAGTCCTTTTGATTTTGAAGGTATTTTCAAGGCGATGAACTCGGAGATTCGGCCCTCTTTTACAACAGGCATGCCGATTACCAAAGCAGGCATTGATATTGCGCTTCATGACCTGATAGGAAAAATAACCGGCAGGAATATCGCAGAGTTATGGGGAAGAACAACTGGTGATGAACTTGAGTTGAGCTGGACTGTCAGTACAACGGATCTTGATGAGGCCGGGCGGTTGGTGGAACAGGGCCTGGAAAAAGGATTCAGACATTTTAACATCAAAGTAGGCCCGGATCTCGATTATGACTTAAAGCTTGTTGACCGGGTGCGGCAGCTTGTCCCCGAAACGTTTCTTTGGGCCGATGCCAACGGAGATTACGATCTTGCAACAGCATTGCAGGCCTGTCCCCGGCTTGCCGATGCTGGTGTGCCAGTACTTGAACAGCCGATACCGATCAATCAAATCAGCGGGTATCAGCGGCTTGTCGCTCAGGGCGCCTTGCCTATTCTTGTTGATGAAGGGATGGTGGATCCAAGCCAGGTGTTTGAATTTATTAAACTGGGATGCATGGACGGGGTAGCCATGAAACCGTCTCGCACCGGAGGCCTGGAGTCTGCCCGGCAACAGATAGAAATGCTTGAACATTCAGGTTTGCTTTTTCTTG
>SLGL01000289.1 GCA_007123785.1 Balneolaceae bacterium | reverse complement strand
TGTTAAACATTGAAAACCGGGTTGCCGTTTATTGTCCGCACTCCTACAATTTCAGCGGAAATCTTTTTCTTGTGGAATCGAACCGTGTGGCACCGCTTGATGTTAACCCTGCAGATGCCATGAAATTTGTTGTAAGTGCCGGAGTTACTCAAATTGAGAGTTAAAAAATAATTTTTATGTCTGATACCAACAACGAAGCGAACTCAAAAAAAATCTACAGATCCTTTTTCCCTCACACCTATAGAGGTCAAATTTACATGAATCATGCTTCCATATCCCCTATGTCAGAGATGGTGAGGAGGGCATTACAAATGTTCATCGATGAGCGAAACTCCGGCCCCGTTGAGCATTTCGAAAATTGGATGGAAACTGTGAAAGAGGTTCGCGAGAAAATCAGTCGCTTCATTCATGCATCCGGGCCTGACCGAATCACCTTTACAGGCAACACCTCAGAAGGGCTCTCCGCCATCGCTGAAGGATTTACCTGGAAACAAGGAGATGAAATTATTCTCAACACCGAAGAATTTCCATCCAACATCCAACCGTTTCGCATTCTTGAAAAACGGGGTGTGCGCATGGTGTATGTTTCTCCCGAAGAGAACGGGATTCTTCCACCGGAAAAGTTGGAAGACGCCATTACCAACCGAACAAAAATGCTGAGTATCAGTGCCGTTCAGTATCTAAGCGGATTCAAAGCAGACCTGGAAGCGATCGGCGAACTTTGCCGCCGTTACAACATTTTCTTTGTGGTTGATGGCATCCAGGGACTCGGAGCTACTGACATCAACGTACAGTCATGTAACATCGACGTATTGGCAACCGGCGGACATAAATGGCTGATGAGCCCGATGGGAACCGGATTTCTATACATTTCAGAACGGATCGAACCGTATGTAACACCAGCGAAAACGGGCTGGCTTTCGGTGGAAGACCCCTGGCAGCTGCGGCAGTTCGACCAGCCCTGGAAACCCCTTCCCCAACATCTTGAAACTGGCACCTATAATATCATCGGGCTAACCGGGATGAATGCCGCCATGAAGATGTTTCTTGATATCGGCATCGACATAATCAGCAGCGAGATTGAAGAACTTGTAACTTATCTGATTCAACGTTTGAACGAGCTTAGCAGTGTGCAAATTCTCACACCCGGTAAATCCGGCAAGCGTGCAGGCATTGTGACTTTTGCGATTGATGAAAATAATGATACAGAAACGATTGTCCAACATCTTCGTGAAAAGGAGATAATGATTTCCTCCAGGGAAGGACTGATTAGGATATCACCCCACTTTTACAACACAAAAGAAGAGATCGATCACACCCTTGAACAGATTTTTAGCGAATGAAAGTTATTTTAAAAGACATCTGGGAGCTGCTCATATCCACGTTCACAAAAGCGGGGGATGATGAAATTTTTACCTTTGGAGCGGCCATCGCATTTTACACGATCTTTTCCATAGCACCGCTGTTGGTATTGGTCGTATCTTTGGGCGGCTTGTTTTTGAGTGAAGAAATAATTATCGACCAGATTCAATTTATTGCAGGAGATTTCCTGGATGAAACTACCATACTTAACATGAGTGAATACCTTTCGGAGAGTGCTGAAGGTGGTGCCGGAATATTCACAACAATCATTGCAATTATTGCGATTGCTTTTGGAGCCACTACAGTCATCAGTCAACTAAAAATTGCGCTCGACAGAATCTGGAATGTCAGAGAAGTGAAAATGAAGTCCGTATGGAAATTTCTGCTGAACCGGCTTCTCTCTTTTGGAATGATTTTGCTTATCAGCTTTCTGCTGATCCTGTCCCTGATTACAGAAGCTGCTCTTGGTATTATAGGAAGCATATTCATGGAGAATCTGCCCGACTTTGAGATCGATTTTTTTATATATATGAATCAGGCCGGGACCCTCGCATTTGCCGTTCTTGCTTTTACATTAATCTTTAAAATACTGCCAGACGTCCACGCACGCTGGATAGATGTAATTGTAGGTGCGTGTGTCACCACTCTTCTCTTTCTCCTTGGTAAGTATTTAATCGGTTTCTACTTCTCCACTGCCGGTATTGATGCGACCTACCGCGCGGCCGGTTCACTTATTATTTTTGTGATCTGGGTATATTACAATGTACTTATTATTTTGTTCGGAGCCGTTTTCACTCAGGTATATACTGAAAAGTTTGGCGGGAAAATCCTGCCCTACAAATTTGTTACGCTCGACGGAATTCCCACAATTGAGCACAGAGAGTAAATCGTACAACAGTTCGCTGGTCCGATCTGGCATTTTCAAAAAAGCTCTTGCAAATTAATCTCCTTTCGAGAATATTAACAGGAACACTATCCGGTTTTCAGAGGGATAAATCAGAAATCATAAGGAACTTCCCGAAGATTTAAAGCCAGTTTATTTTATGCTTTGCAACCTTAACCCGGATTCCTCTTGGTGAGAAAACCGGGTTAAAAACAGCGATAATCATTATGGTACCTCCGTTTCTAAAATTGATTCAAAACCCGGATGAAACAGAAGAATTTGCGAAAGATTTGAATCAAGGCGATCATTATATATGGTACTCAGCTTTTCCAAATGCTAAATTATTCGTTTTAATTATAATAGGCTGCATCACGCTTGCTGGTTGTATGCTACCAACAGCGGATGACGAGCTGCCTGTACTAACTCGGGAGAACAACGCTTTTAAGCTGAATGGTGAACCGATTTCCCAATTCGGCCTGCGGGCAGCCAATGCACTGCAGAGTGATGATATCACAGAACGCCTCATCAACTCACTCGGGGACCTCAAGCACCACGGAATGCAAAGTATTGCCGTTACGATTCAGGGCGGCCGCTATACCGAAGGTGGCAACTCTGCATTCAACGGTTTTAATCAGGATGGAACTCTTGACAGTGTGGTGTCTGCTCGCCTCGTTCAATTGTTGGATGAAATGGCTCACAAAAACATGGTTCCTGTCGTAATGCTATTCTACAGGGGCCGAGACCAGGAACTGGAGGATGGGAATGCCGTACGAAATGCTGTTGTCAATACCATTGAGCTGCTCAAACCCTGGCCTCACGCATGGGTTCATGTTATAAATGAGCCCTATCATGGCGGTTTTGATCAGGAACTTCTGACAAGCGCAGAAGGCCATGCAGAATTATATGAGCTTGCAAGGCAAACGGACCCGGACCGAATTGTTTATGTAAGCCACGAACCGGGAGCCAATGACGGATTCTACTCTGATACATGGGGAAGAATTCCGGAGATCAATCCACCTGCCAATGGAAATGTCTCTATTGAATATGTGCGCGGGGAAAGCTACAATCATCCCGGTGTTTTCGACGAAGGAGATCGGCCCTATCAGGAAGTGGACGATTACCGGACCGAGGCAATTGCCCATGCCAGGGAAACCTATGAAGCCGGAGGATACTGGTTTTGGCATGCAGCCTGGCATCAAAAAGCGGATGAACCCGGCTGGCCCCGCTTTGACAAAGGCGGTTCAGGAACAGCAGATGAACCGGGTGTCTCCTTTATCTGGGATATTATGAGGGATCTCACACTTATGGAAAAATAACATCACCCTGCCAATTGGTTTTACTGCCATATAAATAGTACAGGACAACCTCTGTTAGCTTCCAGGGATCTTAAATACCGGTTTTAAATCAACACAACAGTAGATTTAATGAATTATTTGATTTACGGTCAGAATGGTCGACATTATGAAATGAGATAAATATCTGCACAATACAAATTGTTTAAAGCCAATGAAAAAAGTCAATGATAACAAAGGAGTGTTCGGTAAGCTGCTAATTAAACTTCCATATATAATTGCGTTTCTCACCACATTGTTTGCAACCGGCTGCATGAATATAAATGAGAGCAGCTTTCAAACTTCTGTATCTATCATTGGAGATAAATGGTATTTCAACGATCAGATTATTAATCCCGGTTCTCCGGCTGAAGGGTTGTTGATGAATGTTCGGATGGTGAATACCGTGTATGAGGACCGTGGGCCGGAGTTGGCAAAACGTACAGATGATTTTGATCCGAAGGCTAATACAGAGTCGTTTATTGAGAAAATTCCCGAATATGTTTCCAGTGGTGTTAACGCATTTACCATATCACTCCAGGGAGGTATGCCCGGGTACGAAGGAGCCATAAATACTGCATTCAATGCCGACGGTTCACTTAGGAGTGACTATATGCAGAGGGCTGAAAGGGTTATAAGAGCTTCTGATAAAAATAATGCAGCAATAATACTATCTCTTTTCTATCAGCGTCAGCATTCCCACGACTACGCTCTTACGGGGAAAGAGAGTATCAAAAATGCTTTGGAGAATGCAGTAAACTGGATCTCTGAAAAAGGATTCACAAATGTTGTTCTTGAAGTGTCGAATGAATACCGGCATGGCGGATTTCGAAACTGGTCCGATGGTGAATGGCTTATAAGTGAAGAAGGACAGGTTGAACTTATCCGGCTGGCAAAGCAGCTGAATCCGGAACTTTTGGTAAGTACCAGTGGAATGGGAAATGGTACATACCATGAAGATCTTGCAAGAGCTGCTGATTTTCTGCTAATTCACTTCAATACAACCTCTCTCGACCTTTATGAAAGCAGAATTAATGATGTAAAAAAATATGGGAAACCAATCGTCTGTAACGAGGATGATAAACTGGGCACTGAAGGAGCTGCTGCCCAGGCAATTGCTGTAAAGAATGGCAGCAGCTGGGGGTACATGGGAATGTTGAGAAATCAGTACTTTCCCTTTCAATTCCAGGGTATAGAAGATGATCCGGAGGTTTATGAGATGTATCGTCAAGTAAGCACTCCCGGATTTCAAATTGATTTGGAATCTCTCGAATTTAATTCGATCACGATCAATTATCCACATGATGGGGAGATTTTTCGTTCGGGACAGTCCATCGAAATTAACCTTTCACACTTATATACTGAAGAATCAGAAGCATCAACTATAGTAGTATTGGCCAATAACGAGCAAATAGCTGAACTTGACAATGGGATTCGGCTAAGAACTAGCTGGGAACCTGATGAACCGGGAATTTATGATTTTCAGGCGGTGGTCAGAAATGAAGCTGGAGCAGAATTGTACAGGTCAGCTGAGGTGGATATCATTGTTCAATCCGATCCATAATGTAACGGTATTTCTATCGGATGTATGAAATGTAAATTTGAATAAAAGTGCAAATAAGACGGTTGATCTTAACAAATAAGCCCTC
>SLGL01000209.1 GCA_007123785.1 Balneolaceae bacterium | reverse complement strand
CCAAAATCACCGTATATTGGTTATAATTGATCGAAAAATAAAGCATATCCAAGTCGATCATTACGACAGATAGCCTTCTAATAAATTTCTGTTTTGATAAAGATCTAAATATTTCAGAACCTTTGTCAAAGTACTTGCCAGGCTCAAACGCTTAATAGAAAAACTATTAACCAAGATTTCACTATCTCGTCATATAGAAAAGCTTAATGAAAAAATAGTCTGTCTTTAAAAAGAAGCTTGTGCCCGATCCGATCGGTACCTATAACCCGCATTTCTTAGTGAGAAATGCGGGCTAAATCAAACCGGTCACAAATACGCTCAATAATGAACCCTATGCAGAGGTTTGAGGGGCAATAACCTCCTGCCTGGAAGTGAGAAACTCCGCCTTTTTCTCCTTCACAAATTCCATAATACCGTTAGCAGTAATGTAAACAACGGGAATCAAAACAAGTGTGATCAGTGTGGATGCGGTTAAACCTCCTATTACAACACGGGCAAGCGACGCCTGGATTTCACCACCAGCACCCCATCCGAAGGAGAGAGGTAAAAGCGCCAGAACCGTTGTAAATGTAGTCATTAAAATCGGCCTCAGCCTCAGTCTTCCTGATTCTACAACGGCCTCAAATATACCAAGTTTACGGTCGCGCCTCATCAAGTTGATATAATCTACCAGCACGATGGCATTATTTACTACAATTCCAACGAGCATAATCACTCCCATAATACTTTGCATATTAAATGTCGTGTTGGTAATTAACATAGTTGGTATAATTCCAACTACTGCTACCGGTACAGCAAACATTACAATAAGGGGATCTAAAAATCGCTCGAATTGAGCGGCCATCACCATGTAAATTAATATGAGTGCCATCAGAATGGAGATGACAAAATCTGTCTGGGCTCGCTGCTGCTCTTCATATTCGCCACTGTACACAATGGAGAACCCTTGCGGCATATTTATATCAGACAGCTCAGCCTGAATACGCTGAACAGCCTGACCCAGAGGCACCCCGCTCTCAAGATTGGCCGTAATGAATGTCACTCGCTGGCCATTGATCCGGTTGATCGTAACCGGGCCACGGGAGGCCTGCTGGTCAATTACCGTTGAAATAGGCACAGTACGTCCGTCAGCCGAACGTACTGAAACATTTTCAATATCCAACGTACTCATTCGGTCTTGTTCCTGCAGGCGTACTGTAATGGGAAACTCATCCCCGCCATCGCGATACACTCCGGCACGGACTCCTCCAACATTAGCCTGAACCGCCTGGGCTACTTCCCTTGCCGAGAGGCCAAGTTCAGCAATTTTTTCACGATCAAAAATGATGTTTTGCTCCGGACGTCCTTCTTCGCGATCGGACCGGACTCCACGCACTTCAGGAATTCTTTCCATTCTGCGGCGGATTTCCTCTGAAAGTTCATTGGCGATGTCCATGTCGTACCCTCTGAGCTGTACCTGGACTGCTTCATCACCACCGGAACCAAAAATTCGCCTCAGAATCCAGAGTCCGCTCTGAGCCTGAACCCGGAAAAATCCACCTGGAATAGTTCCTTCAATCTGATCGCGAATCTGATCGGCCAGATCGTATGAGCTGATGGTTCGATCAGCCACATCAATCAGGTTTAAATCTACCTGTGCACGACCATGTCTTACATCTGTGGATATATATTTCACCTGATCCATCGGGGCAATGGCTGTAACTTTTTCTACAAGTTCATCGAGATAGCGGTTTGCTACGGCAATGTTCATTCCGTCAGCCATATAAAAGTCGATCCTGATTTCATCCGCTTCGGTTTGTGGCGCCAGCTCCGTATCGATAAATCGGGCACCGTACACAGCTCCAGCTATTAAAACTACCGTAATTCCGAAAACAGTATATTTGTTTCGGATAGCTGTTTTTAAAAAGCCGCTGTATTTGTCCTCTACTTTTGCAAAAAATATCTGGAACCGGCCTTTGTCTTTTTCGGTAAGCTCAGAGTCCGGGCGAATACTCATAAACTTGCTTGCCAGCATTGGTACGAGGGTAAGTGCTACCAGCAGGGAACAAACAAGTGCAAATACCACAACCAGCGCTAACTCCTGGAACATGGTTCCGGTGAGGGTCTGCATAAATACTACGGGCAGAAAAATAACTGATGTTGTAATTGTTGATGCAACAATGGCCCCTGCCACTTCTTGGGTTCCCACAAGTGAACTTTCGGCCAGAGATTTACCTTTGCTTCTCAGGCGTACGATATTTTCAAGCACTACAATAGCGTTATCGACAATGAGGCCAACACCAAGTGCGAGCCCTCCGAAACTCATTTGATTGAGAGTGAGACCGGTAAAATAGAGCAGACCGAATGTTGCCACGATCGATACGGGAATGGCCAGCGAAATAATAAACGTTGTGGAACCATTCCTGAGGAAAAGATACAGAATAAAAATCGCCAGAAGCGCCCCCCACATGGCCGATTGCTGTACGTTATTTATAGAGTTCTGGATAAATTCGCTTTGATCGGTAACCACAAGAAGGTTAACATCTTCTCGCTCACTATTTATTCGTTCCACTTCCCTGTGGATCAGCCGGGACACTTCCACTGTATTTGCACCGGTCTGTTTTCGGATTCCCATCCGAATCATCGGTTCGTCATTAACACTCACCAGCCTCCCGATCTCTGCATAGGCATCCTCTACAGTGGCAACATCATTCACGCGAACCGGTTTCCCATCAATCCTGGTAATAATTGTTTCGGCAATCTGTTCAATATTGGTAAACTCTCCCAGTGTGCGCACATAGAGTTGAGTAAGGCCATCTTTCACATTCCCGCCAGGCAGTGTTGTATTTTCCGCAACAATGGCATTCCTGACATCTATGGCCGTCAGTCCACTCGCAATCAGCCGGTCTCGCTTCAGGTTTACCAGCACTTCGCGATAAACCCCTCCCCAGACATCAATTGTACCAACTCCGGGAACTTGCTCAAGCCGTTTGGTAATGTCTCTTTCCAGTAGCCGGGTTAAATCATCAAGCGGCCGTGTAGACTGAGCTCCAAGGATAACAATTGGTGAGTCGTTAGGATCAAATTTGCGTACTCTGGGATTATCAGCTTCATCTGGCAAACTCCTTCTCACCCGGTCGAGTGCAGCCCGAACATCATTTGCGGCTTCATCGAGATTGCTGTTTTGAGTAAAATTAAGTGTAACACGACTGCGGCCTTCTTCCGACTGAGAGGTCACCTCTTCAAGGTTTGCCACACCGGCAACAGCGTTTTCGATCTGGTCGGTAATGATCACCTCAATCTCTTCCGGTCCCACATTCGGATAATCTACGGTAATGGATAAACGCGGAAATTCGATAGGCGGCAGAAGATCAACAGGCAGGTATCGGAAACCGGCAATTCCCAGAATCACCACAATCAGATAAACCATAGTGGTGGCAATAGGCCTTTTAATTGAAGTATCAGTTAATCCCATTTTTGTTCTGATTTTTTAAGTTAAGACCCTGTTTGAGGACGGTCAGCTACATTTCCATTCATAATCTCACGGAGCAGATCCTGTGGCTGCAATCGCTGCATTTGCATGATGTTATACCAGCTTACAGGCCTTACACGGGCTTGTCCGCTACTTCCACGTGAGAGCAGGTTCTGGCCAACTGTGACCACCCAGTCACCACTTCTGATGCCTTCCACACCAGCGGCATCTCTTCCACGTGCTATTATCTCTACCGGAAGAAATTCAACATCGGTCGGGTTACTCAGGCTGCCTCTTTCCCCGTTATTTTCAAGCTCTTCGATAACCTCTGCTTCCATTCCGAAACTTGTTGCCACATATACACCGGTCTGACCGGTTTGCGGATGCCGGTAAATAGCACTGAGCGGAATAATAGTTGCCTCTTCGCTCTGACCATAAAGTACATCCACGGTTACAAACATCCCCGGGAGCAGCAGTCCATCCTGATTATCGATGTCAATTTCGGCTTCTGTGCTAAAGTTTCCCGCTCCCAAAAATGGAGAGATTCGTGAAACTTCACCCGCAAGTACCGTATCCCTGATATTTTCAGAAAAAATACGAACTTCCTGCCCTGTTGTAATATATCCGAGCATCCGTTCAGTAAGATTTATTGTAACCTTTGACTGTGTCAGGTCACCAAGTATAAATAGTCTTGTATTAGCACCTGCCTGCATCCCAACTTCTGCATTTCTCTGACCTACCGTTCCGTTCACCGGTGCTCTTATTATGGTCTGTTCCAGTGCATCATTTTGTTCTTCTACATTTGAACGAGCCTGTTCAACTTGTGCTTCAGCTAATTCAAGGCTGGCCTCAGCCGATTCAAGCCGTGCTTCAAGCTGTTCAATTTCAAGTTCACTACTCAGATCACGTTGCTGAAGAATTCGTTCTCTTCGGATTTGGGATTCAATCTCTCCCAATGCAGCCTGTGCCTGCCGGCGCTGGGCGATATTTATGCGCAGGCTTGCTTCAGCCTGACGCAATCTTTCCCTGTACTCGGTATCACGCAATCTTATCAGCGGTTCACCTTGCTGCACCAGCTGGCCATTTTGCACAAATACTTCTTCAATCGGAGCTGAAATTCTGGGATAGATATCTACCTGATTGGCAGCTCTTACTATTCCATTAAGTCTCTCTTCGAGAGGCAGCCCACCAAACTGTGCCTGAACAACTTCAACTGCTGGAACAACCTGACCCTGTCCGCTTCCGGACTGCTCATCACTGCTGCAAGCTTGAAAGGTTAGAAAAGAAAATACAATTACTGATATTTTTATAATCTTATGTTTCATCACTCAATTCTTTTATAGGATAATGATAGAATAACATTAATTTTCAATTTTCATTTCGCAAATCTTGTTAAAAAAATTAAAAGTGAATCATTATAATTGAATACTACCGCTTTTGTATTTGTTTTTAATACTGTTGCAGAAGAATTTTTTATTTTTACAGAAAACTGTAAAACTCCCTGTAATCAAATATTAATGATCAATTTTACATAAAGTTGACTACACAGACTCTGTACTCCTGGCCTCGCAAAAGGTGAAGTTTATCAGGTAAAAATTTGGCTGCTATACAACAGAATGATATGCTTTTCTAAGAACCGTTCCCTTCCTTGATCTTTTAAACTCAGCTCGATTCATAATCAGTTTTATTTATTCAGTAAAAAGTCTTCCGCCTGCTGGCGGATAGATTATAGAGGGGTGTCCATCCATTATTTATATTTTGATGAAAATTCCCCTT
>SLGL01000105.1 GCA_007123785.1 Balneolaceae bacterium | reverse complement strand
GAAGTATTAGAATCATCCTGATGGATGGCAAAAAATAGAGCACTCCGAGCATTCCAAAAAGAAAAAAAAATCCAAACTGAGGCATATAGGCTAAAACCAGCTCAGACTCACCTGAGGCAAAATGAATAAGTACGGAACGGGGAACAAGAAAAGCTTCATTCGCAAGACCCCAGTTTTCAGAACTATTCAACATGGCTGAATAGACAACATATTCATTATGGAAAGCCCTTATCGGGCGGATTACTATAAAATAGGCTGCTACCATCAACAGCATTGAAATAAAGCGTGCTGGCAGGGATTTCTTTGAAAAAAAATTCATTTCAGAGATTGAGTGATTTTATCATAAAACCCAACTGTTTTTGTCGCAATTTTTTCCCATGTAAACATATTTTCGGCCAGCTCTCGGCCTTTCATACCAATCTTTTTTCTCAGAGAAGGGTTCTCAGCCAGTTTTTCAATAGCACTTGCAAGCTGATCTGAATCTCTTGTATCGGTAAGCCAACAGTTTTCAGCGTGTTTTGCATAGCCGTTCTTTGCAATTTTCCGGGTGGAGATCAGTGCCTTGCCACTCGCCCATGCTTCAAGCACAGCAATATTTTCGGTCTCTTCCTGTAATGGCAGAACCACAATATCGGCAGAACGGTATAATTCCGGCATTTCACAGTACAGTGGTGTATCCAGGAAAAAAACGATTTGTTCTGATTCAAGCACCTGCAATTTCTTTTTAATTGCCGAAACAGTTTTTTCCTGAATATTCGATGCAGGTTTACTTCCGGTATATTAAAATCTCCAGTTCTGATCAAAGCTTTTTTTTTGCAGTTTTAAAATGGCGTTGGCTAACACGTCCGGTCCTTTTATAGGATCCATTCGTTGTGGAAACAACACATTGATCCCGGCTGTTGAGCTTTTCGGGGATTGATGGGGTCTAAAGATCTCACAATCTACACCATTCGGGATATATTCTATGGGGATATTTTTAAAACCTGACGATTTAAATCCTTCTGCGATAGTTTTATGTACAGAAATAAAACCATCTGGCCTTTTTCCTGCTGCGATTGGAAATATCCTCTCTATCAACTCTCCAGGATTAAAAAATCGAATGTAGTGATTGGTCCAGATCAGAGGAATATTCTTTTTTTTTGAAAAAATTGAACTTGCCGTTCTCGTAGCACGGTGATCATGCTGATGTATAATATCGATATTTTCTTCCTGATGTGCTTCAGTTAGTCTTCTTTGTACACAATCAGTTATCCTTTTAAGTTTTAATAATCGATTTTTTGTCCCTTTATAAGGAACCCTTTGCACCTGGTAACCGTCACGTTGCTCCTCAGAATATTGGATGATCGTTTCATCAGGAACAATTAAACGCACATTCATTCCAAGACTTGACTGTTGCTTAAGTAAATTCTGCAAATGAGTACTGATCCCACCGCTCAGCGGTAAAAAATCATTTGAAATATGTAGAATTCGCATTTTATTCAGGATATTTGCAAATATTTATTACTTGATAAAGGCATCTGGCCGCAGTCGATTCTTCAGTTTCAATATGAGATCATACATGAAGGTACATTCATACAAAAGCTTCAGCAGGTCGTAACTGTATTGCAGGGACGAGGAAGTTACATACCGAAAACCTGAAAAATTTTTCCGAATCATCAACTGCCTATAAGTCATCCACTCCAGCCGTTTTTTTACTTTCTCTTTCCTGCTGAGGTTATATTTTTTGTAAATGTAGTGAAACGAATCACAAATCGTGATATTTCTGGCTTGGCGCAACAGCCGAATCAACAGGTCTTTATCTTCAGCCTTCTTGTTTGACGCATCAAACCCGCCGGCATGTAAAAAAAGAGATTTTTTTATCAGAATCGCATTCAAATGGACAGGACTAATGGGTGAATACGCAATTTTTCTGATAATCTGCTCGGTAGTCATTCCTTTACTAAGTTTCCGAATAATTGAAATCCCCCCCCCCTCACCCACAATTTTAAATTGACCGATTGCCATTTCAGAGTTGGCGTTTCGAGCACATTCCAAATTTTTTTTAAAATTTGAAGAATCGATACTGTCGTCAGCATCTAAAAATGAAAGATATTCACCTCTTGAAAGTTTAACCCCTTCATTAAGTGCTTCTGCCCGACCACTGTTTGATATGGTTATTGATTTGAACGACACCCATTTTAGGTTTACAGCCTTTTTTTCAAATCTATCTATCACATTTTGTGTATCATCTGTTGACCCGTCATTAACAACAACAATTTCGATAGGTAAATTTTCAAGTGAAAACAGGCTTTCAAACGCAACCGATAAAGTGGATGCCATGTTATAAACGGGAATGATGACGGTTACTTCTGGAAATTCTCTCAAAAAAATTGGCTGATTTTTGAATTATTTTGACCGGAGAGAGATGATAATGAAACCAATCAAAAATCTGAATTATTTTTTGAGAAATAAATATGGCACTTTAAACGCTGAAAGACTCTGTTTCGCAGCCACTGAATGTGGGCACGATCCGTTGAATTTCCTGAAAAATCTTTTCCCTGTTCCCTTCTAAAGCTATTTCTCTGAGTTTTTCTATTCTTTGTTCGAGATCAGGGAGCACTCCGTTTTTAGGAGAGATGTAAATTTTTTCATGTTTGGTCGTATGAATACCCTCATCGTCAGTTAAGAGTTCTTCATAGAGTTTTTCGCCGGGTCGTATACCGGAATAGGTGATTTTAATATCCAAATCGGGTTCAAGTCCGCTAAGTTTGATCAGATCTCGAGCCATCTGTTCAATATTCACAGGTTCACCCATATCAAGTAAATAAACAGCTCCATTCTGGTTGAGGGCACCTGCCTGTAATACCAATTGAGATGCCTCTGGAATAGTCATAAAGTAACGGACCATATCCGGATGTGTTACAGTTACAGGGCCTCCTCTCTTAATCTGATCTTTAAAAAGCGGAATAACACTTCCCCTGCTGCCTAAAACATTCCCAAAACGTACAGATACAAAAACATTTTTTTCATCCTCCTGACTGGCACCCAACTCAACGACATGTTCGGATATTCGCTTACTGGCCCCCATTACTGAAGTGGGATTTACAGCTTTGTCAGTTGATATATTTACAAAATGTGATACACCATGTTCAAGTGCAAGATTTACAACATTTCGTGTGCCGATGACATTATTCAGTATCGCCTGAGCAGGATTGTCTTCCATTAATGGAACATGCTTGTGTGCAGCTGCATGGTACACAACATCCGGTTTTTCATTGTGGAAAATATGACTCAGGCTGTTATAATCTCTAACATCACATATTCGGGTACAATAATCCAGATGTTGAAACTCACTACTGATTTGGTTTATTAATTGATGAAGACTGTTTTCTCCCCGGCCTAAAAGAATTACATGTCTCGGGTTGAATCTTGAAACCTGGCGTACAATTTCTGACCCAATCGAACCACCGGCTCCGGTGACTAAAATTTTCCTTTCTTCAATGCAGCTCCTGATCTCTTCAGAATTAAGAATTACCGGTTTCCGCCTGAGTAGGTCGGCTACGTCTACGTTCCTGATCTGATTGATCGTTACTTTGCCGCTTACAAGATCATAAATACCTGGTATGATTCGGTAGCGCACTTTACTTTTCCTTGCTCTTTCAACAACTTTTCGAATCGTCTCTCCCGATTCAGAAGGCATTGCAATCAGTATTTCATCAATTTCCATTTTTTTTACAATTCCGGAAAGTTCTTCAATCGTCCCTTTTACAGGAATACCCAGAATTCGTTGATTTTGTTTGGACAAATCATCATCCAAAAAAGCCACAGGTAACATTTTTTCCCTGGGATGTTTCAGCATCTCTCTTGCAGCCATAGTGCCACTTTCTCCTGCTCCAACAATCAATATTCTTTTTTTCTCATCAGAAACTTTGGGTGAGGTTTGGCGGTATTTTATAAGAAACCTTGCAGTAGCTCTCATGAATGCCAATGCCGGAACTCCAAGCAGAAATTCCAATACAGGAATGGAAACAGGTATGACATAAATATCCCTGACAAACATTACAATAAGGAAAAAAGGTAAGGCAACAGAAATTGTAATTCTTACAATCTGAAAAAGATCTGCATAACTTGTATTTCTCCAGGCCTGCATATAAGAACCTGATAGATAAACAACCAGGGTTTTAAATATTGCGAGTATACCTGTTACAGCAAAAATCTGGCTCTCATATCCTTGAATGTTCCCATCAAAACGTATCAGGTAAGCTAAAATCGTCACAGAAGTCCACACCAAAACATCAAGAATGAATTTGACAATTTTTCTGTAATTATAAATGGTATCTTTCATAGCTGCTTATATATGTATGAATGCAACATGAGATCACCTCCCCCTCTTGCAAAGATATACAATAATACTAAATAATATTATATCTCCAACACGCTTATCATACTTTATCCTATATTCAGTGTGTTTTTAATGGTTCTTATGACACGCATCTGATCCTTATCTGTCATATTGCTGCCACTTGGCAAACATAGTCCATTTTTAAACAACCACTTAGAAATTCCATTTGTGTATTTTGGATACTGTTTAAATACAGGCTGCAAGTGCATTGGCTTCCAAAGTGGCCTAACCTCAATATTTTCCTTTTTCATTGCCATCCGGATATCTTTGCGGGTAACCCCTTTCATTTGTTCAGAATTTAATATTACAGTGGTCAGCCAGCGGTTACTGAAATACCCATCCGGTTCTTTTAGAAAATAGAGACCTGTAGGAGATTTATGTATAAATTTAAATGATTGAACTGCTTCCGTCAGAGAATCATTGCAATTTTTACCAAACCCTGCAGGTGGTTCAAACCAGGTTTTACCAAGCTCTGAAAAGTAATTTTTATAAACTTCTCTTCTTCTTTCTACACGTAAGTCTAAAACTTTCATCTGTCCGCGGCCTATTCCTGCCAGAATATTGCTCATGCGATAATTATACCCAATTGACGAATGTTCATAATGTGGAGCATCATCGCGTGCCTGGGTAGCGAAAAATCTGGCTTTCTTAATGAGTTCACTATTATTACCAAGAAGAGCACCTCCTCCGGACGTGGTAATAATTTTGTTGCCATTGAATGATAAAATACCAAGTTCACCAAAAGATCCGCATTTCTTGTTATCTATTGATGAACCTAATGCTTCAGCAGCATCTTCGATTACAGGAATATCATATTTGCCGGAAATTTGAAGTATTTGATCCATTTTT
>SLGL01000472.1 GCA_007123785.1 Balneolaceae bacterium | reverse complement strand
CATGATTCCACCCGAAAATAGAGACTTGCTCATTAAAACAGCCATCAACCTCGTGCTTGATTATGTTCGGTGGACCCAGCTTGTTCCCATGATTATCGGATGGGCGTTTGCAATTATTATGGTTCTGGCCCTGTTTTTTATCTCATTTGAAGGACAGATTGATTCGATGCTGCAGCGTGCCGAACCCTACGCTGAACGGCTCCTGGGCCCTCCACCTGAAAATACTGAAACATCAGGTTCCGGTACCGTTGAATTAAGCGGTGACGATATCATCCCCTGGATATACCGCATTTGGGGTGTAATTGCGTTTGTAATGTGGATTTTCAGTGTTATCCGGGCAAAAATCTGGGGACCATCCAAAAAGAAAGGGCTCAAACGAAAAATTACCCTCATCGGGCTTGCTGTGATCAGTTTTGTTGTGTTGAATCTGCTCTTTTTTATGCTGGTTGGCGCGAATAATACAAGGGGAGAATTGATTATTGCTTTAACTTTACCGCCCATTTTACTTTTTATCGTAAGCTGCTGGGGAGTGGGAATCAGCCATTTCATCAGTAAAATTCAAGAATGGGTGGAAGCACTGGAGTTTGGCACAAAAGAGAAGATGGCTATTAACTGAGCACTCAGGTGTACACTTATTGGGATTGAAATGAAGTCTGCCCCGAATTTCTCACCAAGATATTATTCCTCAGCAAGGCTGTAGATAAAATGTTGGGTTTATTCGAAGATCCCAAAATCGATTTATAAAATATATCAATACCTTACAATTAGTTTAAATATTTTCCGTGAGCGAGGCGATTCCTCCCGACAATTTTTTTCGGGACAGGCGTGAAACGAAATCCGGGCTAAGCAAATTACTTTATCAGAGTCAGCTTTCTTGTGAAAACCTGAGAGTCTGTCGATAGTCTATAGATATATACACCACTGGCAAGCTGAGAACCATCGAAATGAATTGAATGGTGTCCTCTTTCAACCACACCATTTACCAGCAGAGTAACCTTTCGCCCGGTAAGATCATAAACAGCAAGCTGCACATTGCTTTGAACAGGAAGTTCGTATCTGATTGTAGTTGCAGGGTTGAATGGGTTTGGAAAATTTTGGCCCAGTGAAAATGATGTTGGCAGATTCGTTTCATCTTCATTTGACACCCGTATTACAAATCGCTCTGAGTTTGACACAGCTTTTTGTGGATGAAACTTGTTTGCCACGACTTCAGGATCTTCTGAGCAAGAAAGTACATTCGTATTCCTTTTCATCGACGTGTTCACCTGGAATGTATAACTGAACGAATCATCGAAAGGTATTGTCACATTTTCGTGCAGATCTACAAATACAAGATCTGCTATACCGGAGTTAAGATTAAAATCTGTTGCGTAAATAGTATAGCTGCCCGGTTTAGTAGTCTCAAAGATTACAGGTATTTCAAGCTCATTGACAGTTGCAGGAAAAATCCCCGTATCCAGCATGACCCCGTTTTTACTGGTTGCCAGCATCGCATAATTTTCTGAAAAAGGAGTTAACTGAAGGGCATCACCACGGATCAGGCTACTATTTCCTTGCTCTGAGAAGTTTAACCATGCAGAATTTTTAAGGCCTTCGCCTTCCAGTTCCAATCGTACAAATTCTCTGTAATTCTCTTTGCCATAAAATTCAGCATCTTCTATTATTCGGGCAGATTCGGTAAACGTAAGTGAGGCGTTTTCTCCACTGTTTTGAATAAAAAAACCCTGAAAAGGTGCGATCAGACCGTCGGTAAAATCTCCACTTCCGGATGATACACTATACGACAACCAGGCCCCGGCATTCTCACCACCGGCACTTCTGTCATATACATAGGCTACATCGGTTAAATCTACCCTGCTTAGCAGATTAAAATCTATGGATCCTGTATAGGGATTTCCAGCCAATGTCCAGCCATCACTGTTTTCATTCAGTTCAGGGCTTACATCAGCCAGCCGCTCAAACCCGTTAACTGAGATTGAAACGGGTTCTGTATCATCGGTTCCGTCAAAATTATTATCAGAAAATACACTTACGAGGAAGCCCGTTCCTGCTGGTATTTCATCATTCATATCTGTTACCGGCTGCCAGATATTATTACTGCTTTCATTGGGTGCATTGTTAGGCCAGGTAAATATGTTTGGGTCGCCCGGTTGATAACTGGACCCTTCTGCACCCTGAGTCCATATTTGACCAAGCAAATCGGCATACGACCCGTTTTGTATAGGTGATGAAAGTGTACGCCAGCAGGCTCCTAATGAAAGAATAATTTCAAACTCTCTCTCTCCAAGAATATCAAATGAGTTACTTTCACCCGTAACTGTAGGGTCATCCTGCGATACGACAGTAATGTTAACATTGTCTGCCCCGTTGAGCGCAGTAATTTGATGAACATCAAGTACCCCATCCACAAAATTGGCAGTAACTGACGAACCGGATGTTGCATCGAACCCAAAAGTGATTGTTGTACTTCCATTGAAATTGGAAAAAATCTCTCCGGAACCATCCAGCGCGGTTATTCGAATAAAGAATGGTTCGTTTGGAGTTTGAGTGGCAATATCTCCTTCATTCAGAAGATTCCCTTCAGCATCCACATATTCAATTAAAAATGATTCTACACTTTCAACCGTAACACCGTCTGATTCTTCACTCTCTCCGCTAATTTCACTGTCTTTGTTGGTTGCAGTTACTACAGCCCCCTTATAGATATCACCCAAATCATAATCTACACCTGCTATAAAATCTACATTACCGCCGCCATCAGCCTCTTTTGTTGCAACAGCCTCACCATCGATGTAGAGTGTTACAAGGCCAGAACCACCTGTAACGGTAATAATAGTATCTCCCGTGCGAATTGGACCCTGAACATTTGGAGAACTTGATTGACCGGTTAAAATGGTAACAGGTTCGGAAACTTCACTTTCTGATTTATTGGGTGCTGATGCAGTAGCAGTTAAAGTGCCTCCATCGCTAAGATCTACACCCTCAAGCTCCCAGTTTCCAAACGTATCAACAATTGCCGTCCCCACAAGTTCATCGTTTTTAAATATATTAATGGTTGTTCCGGCACTTTCAGCCGATGAGCCGGTTATGGTAGCATTTGTTTCTGATGTAAAATATTCACCAATAATAATTGGGGATGAGGTTTGCAGTATTGGATCATCTGAACTATCCGTGGTTACCAACGATGCAAGTGAAACCGGGCTTGTTACACCTGTAGTGGTATTCCGAGCAATCGCGGTAATTTCATCACCTTCTACCAGATTTAAGCCGGATACGCTCCAGGTTCTTGTATCAGGATTAATCGTAACAATCCTGTTAGGGTCATATATTCCATTAATATATAAGATTAACTGATTACCTGAACTTGCGGTACCAGTAATAACAGTTTCTTCTGAAGAGTAAACGGACTGATCAATCACCGGCCTCTCGAGCAGTGTTAGTGTAGAGAGTGAAATGATGGAAGAACGCTCAGTGAAGCAGTTCGGTGGATTTGAAAAAGTAGTTTGACGCTGAAAGAATATTACTTCATAGGATTTTGTTCCCTCTAAACCACTATTATTACCAGAGCTTGTAGCCAAATTTAAGCGTAATGAGAAATTATCTGTACCTGTACTTTGAATCAAATCACCACGATTGTTTAGTACCTGATCTGTTCTAAAGTAGTACGGGCCGGCCTGGCCTGAGGGTGCAGGGTTTCCCCCTCCATCTACAAACTGTCCAAGGGTATTTGTACCCGCCTGATAAACCAAAATTCCGACATTGCTTGCACCTAATGAACTGATTAAAGCATCCAGTCCGGAAGCATTCCCATTAATTCTTGCTATTCTGCCTGCACCATCAGAACCGGAACCGGGAACTGAGGAGATAGAGCCAAACGAAATGGAATTCAGGCAAGGTTCTATTTTTGCCGTTCCATCAAGAACGGTAACCGGCCCGCCTATTTCTGATGGGTCTTTGCCGGATGCGGTAGCAACGGCTGTTACAACATCATCCTCATTTAAAGGGCCAATTCCAGAGATAGACCATGAGAACTGAGCAGTAGATTGTACTGTGCCCACAGATATGCCATTTACAAAAACCTCGATATTAGTACCTTCAGCTTCACTAATAAAACCGGAAATGGAGGTACCCCCTGAAAAAAGCGGAGATGAAATGGTAGGAGTGCTTGTGAGATTTAAAATTTCCCCAAAACCTGTTCCGCCTTCTGATAAATCATTCAATGTTGTGGGTGGAATTGACTCTATATAATTGACAAGCGCAGTTGTTCGATTTCGGTAAAGACGATCATCTACACCTGCAATATCCGACAGTGTGCCTGTGATACCACTTTGTGCCCGGGTAATTGTGGAGGCCACCGCTTTGAATGGCTGGCTGGGATTCAGCAAGCCGTCAAATGCGGAGAGAGGTACATAGAAATCATAAAAATATCCCGTTACATTTTGTGTGGTAAGATCAGATATTGCTTTTTGAAAATATGGATTTTCATCTCCAGGTAAGGTTGTGGATGAAGTGATACCGTTTTGATCGAGTTCATATATGGTAACACCGGTTCCTGTTTCCAAAACTACTTCGAACTGAAAACCCGGATTTGTTTGTGTAAAATTTGATGATCTGGGGCCAAAAGAGTCAAACGCCGTATTAAATAAAAAGCTGTATCCTTTCGAAGCCGTTGACTGACCTGCAAGCCGCACTCTGAATAGTACTGCCTCTTTCTCATTGTCATAAAACATAAAGGCAGACGGGCTGCCATCCAAGCCGGCAATAAGTTCCGTATGGCCTCCTGAAGCCCCGGTTCGCGGGTCTCCCAACGGTTCTTCCTGTAATTCTGGTAATCCGTAAAAAGAAATCCCCTGATCAAATACATTACCTGTACTGTTCGGATCTAATACCAAACGCCCCTCCTGAGCAGATGCAGGTTTGTATATAAATCCTTCGGATTGAGCGAATGCTGCAGACGAAAAAATAAACCCAAAAAGAACAACAAGAGTAATTAGCTTTGCACAGTAATTTGCCATCGTGAACATTAAAATTTTACATGTAGTTATCGCAAAAAAAGCCCCTAAAGGTATAATTTAATAGCCGTTATTTATCAATTAAATCTTTTTAATATATATAAAAGAACACCCCTCTTTGTTTAATAATTTATGCAATATATTGTGTATGCTTTAATATGTTTACTGTTAACACCTTGTCATGTTTTCATAGTGACAGTACAGAAAGCACCTCTCAGATACTGTT
>SLGL01000221.1 GCA_007123785.1 Balneolaceae bacterium | reverse complement strand
TTTCGAAGAAGTATAATTTCTTCTCGGTTGTTTTCTTCAAGTTCGGGCCGGGCCGGGAGCTGAAACTCTTCAACTGGTGTATTACTACGCAGTTTTTCATGTTTTTGTTTTCTGAATTCATCAATGGCCAGGTTTCGGGCGATGGAATAGATCCAGGTGTATAACCCGGCGTTACCTTTAAAGGAATTGAGGCTGCTGTACGCTTTCAGGAAAGTTTCCTGTAAAAGATCGTCAGCCTCAACAGAGGTGCCAGCAAGATAAGCGGTCATGGCACGATGAAGGCGAGGATAGAGTTTGCCAATATTGCGCTTAAACTCTTCCTCTTTTTTATGTGAATCCATAAAATCTCCATCGTATTAGTCATAACAGCCAGGCTATCGAGACCTCATCATAGGCCGGCTGTTCATTCTATTCTGTTGAAACGCACCACCGGGCCCCATGGTGTGTTGCAGTTTTTCATACTCAGCAGCAGTCAATATATGTTTGATTTCATCGTGCATATCATGCAACCGTTGAGCTGATTCCCTGGCAGCCGTGCGATTCCATTCATCCGGATTTTCAATACGTGTAATCTGCATCGATTTTTGATACTCGCTGATACTGTTGAGCATATTGATAACCTCTTCAGCCTTGCCACTTTCCAGCCCTGCGGACTCAACAAGGCTCTTGTGCCGCAGCGTTCGGAATTCATGCTGTTTTTCAGCTCGTTCAATCCGGATATTCTGCAGAGTGGCGAGCTGCTCCCCGGTAAGAATTTCCCGGAGCAATTCGCTGTTGTCACGAGATCGGTACGGCCGTTCCTGATCTCTGCTTTCGGGAGATTGTTGTTGCCATCGGCTTGACTCACCCCGTCGTTCTCCACGAATATTGCCACGCTGCCGTACCCCACGGGTACGCTGGGTTCTCATCTCACTTCGCCGTTCAATACTTTTTTCAATCAGTGCAGTTTTCTGCTCTTCAGTGAGGTTTAGCTCATCACCATGCTCAATAACCAGTTGTTGAATACCGGGTATGGTGCCATTCCATCCGCGCTGCTGTGCTTCAGCGGTGGATAACGTTCCCCAGAAAAAGAGAACGGCAAATGCGAGTAATGTTTTCATATTTGGTCACCTCAGTTTACATTTTTGTGTTGTCTGTAGATTTAGACGGACAACCGGCAGAATGGTTTGATGGTTGGAATCAGAAAAATTGAACACTGACATTTAAATGAAAAAAGGTGTTCTGTTTTGAATTGTGCGGGGAAGGCATATCATCATAGTGTTTTTACAATGAGTTTACTTCAAACTTATACAATTTGTCTTGTCAGTAATAATTGATGAGAGGTTCTATGTCTTTTTTTTTGAAACCCTCAATTCGTTCTCTGGTATTCCACAAGGTTTGAAAGCATTCCAGAAACCAATCTGGTGCGCGCCGGTTTAGAGTTGGTTGCTTTTTTGGGGGGCTACGTACCTCGGGTCGCTGACCCGAGATGACAGGGTTTGGAAGAAGCTGGGAATTTTGACAGAGGGATTTTTTTTGGAGTTGTTGTAGTTTAGCCCGGAAATCAAATGATAAATCTCGTAGTGAAAAATTTGGTTTAGGATTGGTTGCTTTTTTGGGGGTTAGAATCCTTCCGGCTCAGCGAGCCGGGCTACGTGCCTCAGGCGCGCATAAAGCTACGGAGAGCAAGCGTGCAAAGTTCTTCGCCAGCCACACTTTAGTCCGGATCCAGACTCATTCATTCATAACTCATTCAGTGAAATAGACTGCAATAGACTGTCGGCAAAAAAGTTTTATAAAGTAACCGTAAAAAACTTCAACTGAATCATGTTCAGCAGCCGTCCCGAATATCTGGCCGAACCCCGCTGGCGATTGTCAAGAAAAAAGTTCGTTCCGGCCTATCTCAAACTGTACGAAACAGACCGGGCGGTTTTCCGGGAACGGATTGATGAAGGACTGAAGGTTCTGGAAGATTGTACCGTCTGTCCACGCGACTGTCATGTAAACCGGATGAATGATGAGCACGGAAAATGCCGAACGGGAAGGTTAGCCTGGGTGGGCAGTTATTTCCCGCATTTTGGTGAGGAAGACTGCCTGAGAGGCTGGAACGGATCGGGAACTATTTTTTTCTCTTTCTGCAATCTGAAGTGTGTATTTTGTCAGAATCATGAGCTTTCATGGGATGGAGCGGGCAGGCAGGTTACAGCCGAAGAGATTTCGGATATGATGCTGGAACTTCAGCGTAAGGGCTGTCACAACATCAACTTTGTAACACCGGAGCATGTGGTACCGCAGGTATTGGAGGCAATTCCGCCCGCCATAGAAAAAGGATTGAAGCTGCCCATTGTTTATAATACAAGCGCCTACGATTCCATCCACTCTCTCAAACTGATGGAGGGGATCGTGGATATTTATATGCCCGATTTCAAGTTCTGGGATCCCGGCTTGTCGAAGTTTTATATGACTGAGAGTACCTATCCCGAAGTGGCAAGGCAGGCTGTAAAAGAGATGTACCGGCAGGTGGGAGATCTGAAGTTTGATGAAGACGGCCTTGCCCTGCGCGGGCTGATTGTTCGACACCTGGTTATGCCCAACCGCGTGGCGGGGGCAGAGGAGATTTTCCGTTTTCTGGCCGACGAAATTTCACCCGATACATATGTCACGCTGATGGATCAGTATTTCCCCGATGCACAGGTAACCCGCAAACCAGGGCGCTATCCCGAGATCAGTCGAAAGATTACAGGGAGTGAATTTCGAGAAGCCAGAGCAGCTGCCCATAAGGCCGGACTCCACCGGTTTGATACGCGGTGGAGAGGGCATGGAATTGGAATTTGAAAATCTATAAAACATCTTCCGGTTCCGCAGCACATTAAATTCATTGCAGAATAAAGCACATCAGGCAACAGGATCTTTTTCAAGCGATTTTCTTGTTTCGTTGACACTCAAAAGTTTCACCCAAGCGCCCGTCCCTTGTGAAGCATCAGGGTCCGGTCTGAAATTTTTTCTGAAAGTTCCGGTTGTATTTTAAGAAATTTGAAGCCTACCTTTCACGGCAGCTCCGAATAAAAAGAATTTCGATAGATTATGCTTAAAGACTATCTCGATACACTCAAAGAAACCATCAACCAACCGCGAAATGTGGTGGATGAATTTTTGCATTCTGAAGATCGGAAGTTTCAGCATCCGTTTCTCTTTTGTATCATCGGGATGGTGCTGGTTGTGCTGCTGAACACATTGATAGTAGATTTTACTTTTGAGCCGCATCTGCCCGAGCTGGATAACGACAGTGAAGAACTCCGGGAAATGGCTGAATGGATTCAGGTGTCCAATGTGCGTGCTTCCACCCAGTTTCTCCCCCTGGCTATGATATTTCTGCTGATCCCGATGCTCGCCATTCCGGGCCTCTTTTTCTTCCGCGATAAAATGGACGGTTTTTTCTCTAATCTGATTTTAAATGCCTATGTTGTCGGGGCCTCCATTATTCCCCTGCTGGCGATGATACCGGTCTGGCTCTTTCTGGATTTTCCGATGACCGATCCGTTCATGAGTACCACTCTGCCTGCAGCATTGATCGCGGCTGTCGGAATTTGGGTGTATAAACAGTATTTTCATGCCTCCGAACTGCTCGATTGGGTCCGGATTCTTTCCTCCTATATCAGTGGTTATTTGCTTTTTATGATTATGAACGGATTTCTCTCCGGAGTAGTCGGTTACATGTTTTTCGCTGTGAACCGGATTCTGGAGCTTGCGGGAGGTGCCTGATTTCTCATTTCTGAATCACTTTTTGAAGCAGCGAGGAGATCAGGATCGAGGAGGAATGGGTGATGAAAACAGGATTTTTTCGGTTTGTGATGATTAGCTCAATTATGTTGGCTTCCAGGTCGGTGATAACATCTGCCACACGGTTGAGCCGATATTCGCGGGAACCTCGCCCGGTGATGACCAATCGTCGGTCGGTAATGGTAAGTGTGCCTTCAATCTGAATTTCGTAACCCAGTTCCCGGTATTGCACTCTGTTTTGCTGAAACCGGTTCAGAACCCGTTCTTCAAGTAGCCTTGCTTCCTGAAATTCACCGTAGCAAATTTCACCCCGGACCAGGGGAATGGAGGCGTCTGTTTCTTCGAGTGGTTTATCCATTTCTTTGCGAATGGACGATGCCAGTTCAAGATAGCGAAGCTCTTCTTCAGCAAATTCTTCCGGGAGGTTCAGCCTTTCAATGAGCGAGCGCATCAGTATTTCCTCTTTCTTGCTAATCAGATGATCTTCCAGAACGGCATCGAGGTGATGGGAAAGGATGGCTCTTTTTGTCTGGTTCTTGAAATCATCTGAAACCGGAATTTTGTTCTCAAGGTTATTAAACGCGTGTATGTGTGCTTCATCCGGTTTTTCAATAGCAATTTGAAGCAAAACCGAGTAGAGATCCGGCATGAAACGTTTGGAGTAAGCTCCGGGAGACGAGGAGTTGAAATCACGGATGGGCTGAGAGTCCAGATTTCCGGGTTCGTGCTCAAAACTTTTTGCAATCGATTCGATCAGTTCTTTACCCCGGCTTTTCCATGAGATGTCCCGGATCAAACCAAAAACCATGCCGCCCAATAAGGTTATCGATAAAATCCATAACGACCAGTGATTCTGAACGATTGAAAAGACTCCCAGAATTACAAGAAGCAACCAGACTGGTATGCTGTTAAACCATTGTGATTTTTCTTTGAGGTCTGGAAAAGGGTATGGCTTAAATGCCTTGTATGCAGGAGGGAAGGTCGTCCCGGTATCCAGAAAAAGATCAGTGGCAGCATGAATGTTCTGAGCCTGCCGGCGGTCTCCCACTTTCTTGCCGGATGTTGATCGTGATGTCTTGTTGCCGCCAAAATTTGCAACCTGTTCACGGTAATAAAGCCCGTGGCGCCCGCCATACACGTACGCACCGCGCCGGTTCAGGCCTATTCGTGCTCCGGTTACACCCGCAGAAACCCCGACACCTCCTTTTGAGAGATTAAATCGTACTGGTCCTGCTTTGAATGCTTTTCGTATAAAAAACCCCATCTCAGAAGTTGTAAAAGAAACTTCGAAGGGGCAAATCAGAAGCCCGATTATTCATCAGAATAATAGCATTGATCGTTTTTTCGCAGAATTATGCTCTGTTTATTGAAGATGTCAGCCCCCCGGGCATTACCGGTAAAAATTGTAAGGATCATTCTGTCTGGAACGGTCTGAAAAAAACTGCAAATTCCCATTCTCATATTGTATCTTATAGTCTGAATTACTCATAA
>SLGL01000481.1 GCA_007123785.1 Balneolaceae bacterium | reverse complement strand
TCCTGGTTGTTTTTAATCGAACTCAGGTCAAAAGGACAAATATCTTTACTATCGCCAATATTTTTAAATGAAACAGATCTTTCAGTTTACTGGTTTAAATAGGCGAACTATAAAGATATCGTTACGTGCCGTATGGCAACCCGGGGGTCATGCTCAACCGAATAAATCCCCCCGTTCAAATCCGATGTGATCGATCGGCTGCCATGATCCAGTTCAAATGCCGTGATAAAGTTCAAATTCCAGTCAAATACGTGTACATATCTTCCGTAACCGGAATCATTTGCATGTTGTTCAACCCCCGAATAGAGAGCATAGATATACTGCCGGTCCGATGTAACCCAAAGATAAGATTTAAGAGCACCATCGTTAAAAGATAAATTGCCCGAGGAGGAAGAGATTCGCACGTTAGGTACTTCGTTCTCCGGATGGCTTAGAGTGGTTATCAATTGTCCGCTTGAGGTATCATACAGCTCAATACGGTCGGCATTCACCGAAAAAACGGCGATGCGGCTCTGTTCCCGTGAATAGGTGGATCTGGCATGCCAAACACTGGCAACCTGACTGCGCATTTCCGTAAACGAATCCCCGAGATCTGCAATTTCCCCGTATCCTTCGAGCTCAAAAAGATCACTCCCGTCAACACCCAGGAGCTGGACCCGGGAGTCCATATGAACACCGGTTGCAAGAAAAAGAGAGTCCGAAACCGCATGAACATCAACCGGGAGCCCGGTAAAACGAAGATATAACTCCCGGATGTCAGTTTCCAACTGCTTATTGATCAGCGCCAATTTTCGTTGTCTTGCATCATATACATACAATCCACTGTTGTTCGGAGTCATCATGTATGGATATGCAAATTCACCGGGTCCGCTTCCCTCCCTTCCAATCTCTTTGATCCGAGTATATACGCCGCTGCCATTCAACTGATAGACAGCCACGGACGGTTGATTCGATTCATCTGTAACAAAAAGGGTGTCATTGTGGGCAAACACACTGATCGGGTTATGAAGCTGCTCCTCGATGACAATCTCAGATACAATAACATTGTATTCATCAAAACCAAAAAGGTAAGGAATATTAGGTTTGTTCTCTTTGCCACAAGACATGCCTGACAAGGCAATTATAAGCGAATACAATATCGCTTTATTTTTATTGTACATAACTATTTTTTTTAAAAGTAAGAAGTTAGCTTTCGTTATACGAATCAATCTTACTCTGAATCCAGGAAATGATGACTATGTTATAAATAAACCTTTTGTTATTTTCATTATTAGTCATCACATGGCGCATGGTCTATTAACCACTCAGAGCCCAAATGACACATTCACTTTAAATATCATCAGTACCACAAACGCACAGGATGACAAGAGGATAAGAATTCTCTTGTTATATTTTTCATACGACACATCTTCACATATTTTATAATTTTGTTTTATTGATTTATAACTGCCAATCAGAATTTTAAATATTGTTACTATCAAAAAAACAAACAATAACTATTAAATACCACTTAATTAGTACACTATTCGTAAACATTAGTACTCTATTCATAAAGTCTTTGCCGGTGGGGCAAAATAAACGGCTTTTTTGAAACTCTTTCTAACAATCCCATGCCTGAGCGTCGTAAAATTTGTGTGATAGTATTTCCTTAAGAAATTACAAAGCCGCTTCTGGTTCCAGTGAGGGGGCCACACGCCCTGCCACATCCGCGGCTGTGACTTCCGGATGGCATAGAATCACGTCCCGGATTTTTTGGTATCTATATCGGTTATTTTTCTCCATAAATCGTTACACTGTAGATTCCAACTTCAGATTCCAGGTATTGGCGGTATTCGTTGTCTGACAAGATCTTTTTCAACAGTTCATCCGGCAGGGTAATCTCCTTGCTTTTCTGGATCCTCACGTTTTTGAAACCGGCCTCTTTAACGATCTTCAGATATTCGGTTTGGTCCATCGCGCCGGATACACAGCCTGCAAACATTTCGGCATGATGCTGCAGGTCTTCAGGCATTTCGCCGACTGTTACAATATCGGAAATACTGAAATGCCCGCCCGGCTTTAAAATCCGCCGGGTTTCTGAAAAGGCTTTCTTTTTATCCGGCACAAGATTCAGCACGCAATTGCTCACCACCACATCTGCAATGGAATCTTCAAGCGGCAAGTCCTCGATATCACCCTGCACAAACTCCACATTGCTGAAGCCAACTTTAGCAGCATTTTCCGTGCTTTTTGAACAAAAAAAAAAAAAAAATCCACTCCGATCACCCGGCCGGTTTCTCCGGTGACCTGGCGTGCCACAAAACAGTCATTTCCGGCACCGGAGCCAAGGTCCACCACAGTATCTCCCGGTTTGATATAAGCATGCTGCGTGGGAAGGCCGCACCCCAGTCCCAAATCGGCATCCTCATTATAGCCCTGAAGCTGTGAATAATCGTCGGAGAACACTTCATACTCCTCACCGGAACAATAGGATGGTGCACAACACCCGGTTTTATCTTTTTTCTGAAGGGAAGACTTCCCGATCTGTTCATATTTTTCAAGAACCTTTTCTTTCATGTGATCCTGAAATGTTGTTTTATTCATCAGTTTTGCAATTTCGGCGGTTTGTTCTAAATCGGGGTCGTTGATGTCAATCGGATTAGGCGTGGTCAAGGGTAAAAGTATTAATCGTAATTCGACGATTAATATACACCGTAAATTTGTTAGAATCAATCATGGGATGAATTTCTTCGGGATTTACAAAACAGTCTGATAGTTCCGGAGGGATTCCCGAATCAGTTTGAATTGTTTCCAGTTTTGTGCTTTCATTTCATTTTTCAAAAAAAAATAGTAATGTGCACCACAAATCAGATCCTGTTTATGACAAAAGATTCCGGCAGTTTATGAATTTTAATATTTACTCCTCAGACGAAAAATATGATGTGGCCATTGTAGGTTCGGGTGCAGGCGGTGGTATGGCTGCCAAAATACTGGCCGAGGCGGGGCTGTCCGTAGCAGTTCTGGAGGCCGGTGGTTTTTATGATCCTGCCCGGGAAGAGTATCGTACCCAGCTCAGGTGGCCTTGGGAATCCCCGCGAAGAGGAGCAAGTACTATTCGCCCCTTTGGTGATTTTGATGCGGCCTGGGGCGGCTGGGAAATTGATGGCGAACCCTATAACCGAAAAAACGGTACTTCATTCGACTGGTTTCGTTCACGAATGCTGGGTGGACGTACAAATCATTGGGGCAGAATTTCCCTTCGTTTCGGCCCGAAAGATTTTAAACGAAAAAGTATTGACGGGCTTGGGGAAGACTGGCCGATCGGGTATGAGGATGTAAGTCCTTATTATGATAAAGTGGATAAACTGATCGGTGTATTCGGCACCAACGAGGGACTGGAAGATGACCCTGACGGCTTTTTTCTTCCTCCTCCCAAACCGCGTCTTCATGAGCTATACATAAAAAAAGCGGCTGAAAGTGTAGATATCCCTGTGATTCCCTCCCGTTTATCCGTTCTGACACGCCGTGTAAATGATGAACGCGGAGCCTGCTTTTACTGCAGACAGTGCAATCGCGCCTGTAATATTTATGCCGATTTTTCTTCGGGAACTTGCCTTGTTCAACCTGCAATGAGGCGTGGGAACGTAGAGCTTTACACCAATGCGATGGTGCGGGAAGTGACCACCGATGGCGACGGACTTGCCACGGGTGTTATCTACATCAGCAAGGAAGATATGCAGGAGTACCACGTAAAAGCACGTACAGTTGTACTTGGGGCATCAGCCTGCGAAACTGCACGAATTCTGCTCAATTCTAAATCCGCACAGCATCCCAACGGGCTGGCCAACGGAAGCGGGGTTGTGGGCAGATACCTGCACGACTCAACCGGGGCTGACCGGATGGCTGTTCTGCCTGAGTTGATTGACCGAGACCGTTATAATGAAGATGGGGTGGGCGGAATGCATGTATACACCCCCTGGTGGCTCGATAATGCCCAAATGGATTTCCCCCGCGGCTATCATCTGGAATACTGGGGCGGAATGTCAATGCCGATGTATGGTACAGGTTTCAACATGCATACCATGCGTCATCATGTAAGAGATGAATTCGGGAATCCCTCTCCCAATGGTGGTTATGGTGAAGGGCTCAAAAAAGATATTCGTAAAATGTTCGGTTCAACCGTGGGTATATCCGGTCGGGGTGAGTGTATAGCCCGTTACGATAACTACTGTGAAATCGATCCGGAGACTGTTGACAAGTTCGGAATTCCCGTTCTGCGATTCAACTACTCCTGGAGTGAACATGAACTGACACAGGCGCAACACATGCACGACACTTTCGAGGAGATACTGACAGCATTGGGCGGCACCCTTGTGGGTAACAAGCCCGGTCCGGATGCGAATTATGGCCTCCATGCACCGGGGCGTATTATACACGAAGTGGGTACCACGAGAATGGGAACGGACCCGACAACTTCCGTCCTCAACGAATATGCCCAGGCACATGAGTGCAAAAACCTGTTTGTTGTGGATGCCGGACAGTTTGTTTCCCAGGCCGATAAAAACCCGACATGGACGATCATGGCTCTCTCCTGGCGAACATCGGACTACATCGCGGAAGAGATGAGAATGGGAAATTTATAACCCATTGATTTTCAGATTCGAACTTCGACTGACGAGTGCATTTCTCGTCTGTCGAATCCAAAGCATATGCACACACAAACAACACAAAATCCGAACCAGCATCCATTCGTCAGACCAGAACCGCACTGGTCAGACGAGGGTGTAAACCGTTAAACAACACCTGTTATGAACAGACGAGAGCACCTGAAGTTGTTACTTGCCGGCGGTGTAGGAGCCGGACTTTTTATGGCTACCGGCTGCACTGAAGAAGATCAGCGTATCAGTGAAGATATCATTCGGGAAAATGGTTATGGATACGGGCGAACCAATTATGAAAAAGAGATCGACAGACGTATTCATGCTGAACAGTTTTTTACCGAAAGAGAATTTGAAATGGTAAAAGTACTGGCCGATATCATTATCCCCGCCGATGAAGAATCTGGCAGTGCTACCGATGCGGGTGTTCCTGACTTTATCGAATTTATGATGAAAGATTATCCCCCCTTTCAGTTAGTAACTCGCGGCGGTCTGATGTGGCTCAATAATCAGTGCAACCGCTATTTCGAAAAAGCTTTTTTGGAATGCACTGAAGAAGAGAGGATTGAAATCATCGATAAAATTGCCTGGCCCGATGAAGCCGAACCGGACATG
>SLGL01000487.1 GCA_007123785.1 Balneolaceae bacterium | reverse complement strand
GAACGATAAAGTGATGGGGCTTGAGCATTTGGGTGTAAAACGTTTTTTTAACCTCGACACAAATACTTATAAAGACGGCGCACTTTCCGGACAGACAAAAGAATTACTGGGGCTGGTTGCATCGGCTGTACTGCGCTGTAACGATTGTATTGACTACCACCTGGAACAGTGTGCCAAAACAGGGTCAACCAAAGAGGAGATTGTAGATGCACTCAATGTAGCGCTGATTGTGGGTGGCAGTATCGTGATTCCGCATTTTCGACATGCTGTTGACACCTTAGAACTACTCAAAGAAGAGGGAGCACTCTGAAATGAAATTTGTGCTGATTTTACTATTCATACTTTTCCCGGCTGTACTTACCGGGCAGGTGATCCCATCAGAAACCGAACCGGAAGGTGGTTTTTCGACGGATCCGAGAGTAGGAAGTTATTACCAGGTATTTCCGCTTGCCGGATACACATCCGATTGGGGACTCTTCGGCGGTGGATTTATCCAGCGAATTAATTACGGTGTTCACGTTTTTCCATTTTTGAGTAACGCCAAAGCTGATGTGATTTTTTCAACTAATGGAACCCTTCTATCCAGCGCAGAATATGAGCGGATTCGAACATTTGGCAGTTCTATTCGCAGCCGGATCGAATTTATTGGAGAGCGGCAGCTCCGGGGGCATTATTTCGGAATCGGAAATGAAACTGTCTATTCAGATGAACGATACGAAGACGGATTTTTCTATTATGAAAACCGGGAAATTTATATCAGTTATCAGGCACGAAGGAAAGTAGGGGAATTTGGCAACCGGGGTATGCTCGATTCATTTTTGAAGACCTCTTTTTCGAATGTAAACGGTGTTGTAAGGGGTGAGGAATCACTTTTTGAAGAAGAACAACCTGGCGGTTTTGGAGAAAACCGGGTACTGAAAGTAGGAATAGGTCTGGTTGCGGACAGCCGTGACAGTGAATTTATGCCTACACGCGGATTGCGCTATCAGGCAGGATTTAATACAACTGTTCCGGTATTTAGCAATGATTTTTCCTACTCTGATCTGAGTTTGGAGATGCGGCACTTTTTTCATCTTTTTGGAAATGTAGTGCTTGCACATAAATTTGAAGCTGAACATATCATCGGGGATGCACCCTTTTGGGATTATGCTGTTATCGGTACCCAACTGGGTCTGCGTGGTTATCATTTGCACCGGTTTCGAGGTAATAGCTCGCTTCTGAACATTGTTGAATTGCGAACCTGGCTCTTTTCAATGTTTGATGAAAAAATTCGTTTTGGAGCACAGGCATTCTGGGACAGTGGCCGTGTATTTTCGAATCTTGATAATTCCAGTGTTTTTTCCGACTGGAACCATACTTACGGAGTGGGCGGTGCATTGTCTCTCTTTAATCCCGATTTTTTTGTAAGGGGAGATGTCGGTTTCTCTAATGAAACGTATCGTGTATACTTTGGTGCGGGTTATATTTTTTGAATTGTCTTATAATTAATGGCTTTTAAAAAATTGCAGATAATTTTCAAGGAATTTTATCGGAAAGACTACAATCTGTTTAATCAAACCAGAAGTTTACATGAGTTTTAACAAAATACTGTTTACTGCAAACGAAGAGCTTTCTGCTCCTTTCTTAAAAATGGTTAAAGAGAATGGCCTACCCCTGCTGCACATTCCACTTGAACACTTCCGATTTGAAACCTCTCCTGATGAGAGCCGTCAGGTAAAAGAGGAATTGGATGAGTTTATGTTTGTGATTCACGGAAACTTCCGAAACGCACGCTATTTTATCCGCTGGATGGAAGGTGAGAACGAGCTTAAGAGGGTTCAGCAAAAAGTGAATATTGCAGCAGATATCCCCACTGCAAATTATCTGGAAAGCAAAGGAATCCCTGCTGTAATGCCCGTAGAAAATGCCAGGGGGATCGACATAGTGGAGTTCCTTCTCCGAATCTCTCAGCAGGGCAATGTACTCTATCCCACAACCGATCAAAAAACTGAGGAGGTACCTGGGCTGCTTCAGGAGCTGGAAATGGCTGTTGCTGAATTTCAGGTATGCCGGGGGGTGTCTATCGGCGAGGAGCAATTAAAAAAATACCGGAAAGAGATTGATAAAGAGTTACCGGATTCTGTCATTCTTCACAATCGTTCTTCTGTCATTCGTGTTCAAACCGCATTTCCCGATTTGAATCTTAAAAGCTTTTCCTTGATTTCCAGTGGAATAACAGTATCTCAAAAGCTGAAAGAGATAGGCCTTGAAGCGGACTTTCAAGCCGGAGGAAATTGGTTTTCACTGGGTAATCTGCTGAATGACCAGATTCTTGAAAACAGATGAGATTTTTCAGGAACTGGCAATCAATATTTTGGATAGCTGTGATGTTGATGATCGTCTCATGTTCCGGGAATCTGTCCAGTTAACCAGTAAAGGTGACCTCTAGACTTATAAAGGTAACGCGAGCCTCTCGCTCGTGTCTCTATTCTTCTACTTTAGCCCGTAAGCAAATAAATCAACTCTCTTGCTGAAGAGGTATAGTCAGCTTTTCGATGATTTCGTGGTGTTCAGGATATTTCTGAAGAAGATAGCCTCTTTCTGCCATTTCGAAATCTTGAAAATCAAACCCGGGGGATACTGTACATCCGCAGAGGGCAAAACTGTCAGACAGATCAACGGTAACTCCAAACCATGCACCAGCAGGCACCACATGCTGAGGCTGCTGATTTTTTTCATAATCCTTGCCCAGCCGTAGTTTTTGGCATGAACCGTCTTGAAGAATCACATGAATTGTTAGTGAAGAACCCTCGTAGTGATGCCACACCTCATCCGATTTGATCCGATGAAACTTGGAGATATCATCACTGCCAAGCAGATAATAAATTGCTGTGCTGAAGTTGCGGCCATCAGGAAATTCTCTGCTTTTTTGTTTGATCGTTCCTTCACTGCGGTATGTTTCTGAAAAATAGCCGCCCTCGGGATGAGGCTGAAGATTGAGGGATTTGATCAGTTGTTTTTTTCTGGATTGCATAATGATGTTCAGGTTTGCATTATTCAAAATACTGATTTGACTTTGGGGCAGGATAACAAACGGGTTTTTGAATTGTACACAAAACGTTGTTGCGAGTATGTCGATCGTGTCCTGTTAACGATATTATAAAAAATGTGAGCTGATATTCATCGCAGAACTGTAGCACTATCCGGGTAATCTGTGATGATACCGCCCACACCCATTTCAAGCTGACGCTTCATCTCATCCACGGTATTGATGGTCCACGGTATCACCTGCATGCCGCGGTCATGGGCTTCTTCCACTATTTCGGGAGTTACATACCGAAAATTGGGGCTCCAGATTTCAGGTGTATAACCGAGGCGGTCGAGATAGGTTTGAATCGGTTCATCGGTAGAGACCAGAATCGCCTGGGCAATTTGGTCGTTCAGTTTTCTAAACTCGATCAGAGTTGCAGGATCAAAGGACTGAATGTTGATTCTGTCAAACAGGTCAAATTCTTGATGCAGTATTTTCAACTCTTCATAGAGCAGTTCAGCATACTCATCGGGGTATGGATAAAATTCACCGTACTGATTTGGGTTGCTTTTGGTTTCGATATTGTACCATACAGGAGGGTGGCCGATCTCTTCTGAATACGCTTCAATCGCGCGGATGGCATCACGCATGAGCGGTTTTGTCACTTCCATCGGTTCTTGGTTGGGATAATTCACATGGCCGCGGATACCAACATCAAACTCCTGAGTTTCCTCATACGTCATCTTAAAAATGTTATACTCAAGCTGTTCTTCTTCAGTTATAGGAGTACCATCAGGTTTTGTGCTAATGTGATGATGAAACCAGGGTTCATGCGAGATTAGGATCTGCCGGTCTTGGGTAACCACCAGGTCAAATTCGATCGTGTCTACCCCGTGATCTATGGCAATCAGAAAGCTTGGAATGGTGTTTTCAGGCAGCAACCCTCGGGCGCCGCGATGGCCCTGGAGGTCGAATGTGCGAAAGCTCTCTTCGGTTGTGCAGGCTGCAATCAAAAAGGTTACTATAAAAATGGTAAACGTGCGCATGATTTTTATCTGTTTTCCCACTGTAGGGAATCTTGCTCCCAATCGGTTCTTTCCCTGTTCATCAGCTTTCCATGCCGGACAAGTTGTCCGGCCTACTAATATCCTGCTCCTTCGGCCCAGCCGCGGATGTACCCGATATTCTGGGCTACCTCAGGAACGTTTTCGTACCAGTTGGACTCATACTCAACAGAGATATGCCCGGCAAAATTTTGCCGTTTCAGTTCTTCAAGAACGGCACTAACTTCACCCAGTCCGGTTCCGAAAATTACATCCACTCCACTGCGGTTCTGCTGATCCACATCTTTGAGGTGGAGTGAGATCACACGTCCTTCAGAGATCTGAATAGCTTCAACCGGAGAAATTCCGGAACGAATCCAGTGGCCGGTGTCAGCACAGATTCCAAGGCGGGGGTCACGGCCATCAAGGAGATCAGCTACGTGATTAGGATCCCAGATCATATAGTCAGAATCGGGATCTTCGGGGCGGGGATGGTTGTGAATGGCCATCATTATATCAAACTCCTGCACAAGCGGTTCGATGAAATCCATCTCCTCGTGTGTGTTCGGATTGGAGGTAATAGAGGGTACCCCCAGTTTTTCGGCAAACTCAAATACGGCACGGGAGGTTTCTTCATCGGGCAGGCCAACCACACCAAAATTTACGAGCCGTATGTTGTGTTCTTCAAGTTTGGCGAGTACTTCATCAATAATATCGTCGGAAACTTCATGGTTGAATGCGATATCATTGTCGGGGCTCAGAGTTTGGCCGGGATAAAGTTCAATAACTTTCCCACCTGCCGCCGCGGTCTTTTCTATCGCCTCAAACACCGTAAAACGATTAAAGGTATATGCCTGAGTACCTACGGCAAATCCACCGATTTTATATTCATCGGGTATGTTCAGATCGGGTGACTCAATTGTTGAAGGGGAATTACTTTCCGTGACAGCAGTGTCATCGGTTTGAGCATCACATGAAATTATAAATGCGACCAATATAAATGCGGGGAGTAGTGATAGAAAGCGGCGAAAAGTTGTACGTAGATCCATAGGAGTTTTATAATTGGTTAAATATAAACCTTTAATATAAAAGGATAATCTGTTTAAAAAAGAGTGGTTTTTAAAAACTCGTCTGGCGTATTTAGTTTTATTCATAAGTTTCTGATTTGGACAAATCCCTCAATGAGTCATTTGGGGCTGAACAGCGGAATAACTTTT
>SLGL01000295.1 GCA_007123785.1 Balneolaceae bacterium | reverse complement strand
TTCAGAACAAGATAAATTCCGGGACTTATTGTTTTCATCGATTAAATTTTCAGCTCAATTTATTCTTTCCATTTTAATTATACGCCCCCCAGTACATCGGGGCGCTGACCCGATACCTCAGAGCCTTGCAAATATCCATTCGAACTACAATCTCCACTATTCTCAGGTGATTCTTCATTCATTCGGTTTTTTCCAGATACCAAACCTTCCGGTTCGGCGAACCGGACTACGGATTATTTCCAGCCATTTTTCATTGCATTAAAGAAAGCGTCCCAATATGGGTCTTTGCCGTTAAAAACAAATGGTTTTTCTTTATCGTTTTCAATCAGGGTAAATCCATCGGAAGATTCAGTAAATTGGCCGACAACTGTTGCCGGAATCGATTTGCTTTCAAGATGATTGATTAGTTCGAACTCACTGCCCGGTTTTACGGCAATGATCATTGAACCGGCCCCCACACTCAGGCGCGGATCAATATCAAACAGCCTGCAAATTGTACGGGGAACTTCCTTAACCGGAAGCAGATTATTCTCTACTATAAATCCGCATCCGGAGGCTTCAGCCATTTCGCAGATAGCGCCCATAACTCCACCTTCTGTTACATCGTGCATCGCTTTTAACTCATCGTTGTTTTTGAGTAATTCCGATGCAGCCAGTGCATCGTCCAGAGAGGATGTCCTGTAAAAATTTTCACAACCCTGTTCAAAAACTTCTTTCCCGGCTTTGTTTTTTACGGTTTCGGGAAAGCTCATTGACAAAATGGATGAAGAAACCAGTGCCGCTTCTTTGGTTACTACAATTTTATCACCCGGTTCAGCCCGGCTGCTGGTAATAATTTCATCCACCGGAGCCGTCAAAAACATCGTACCTCCTCCCGGGATGGTGGAATTTTGCCCATGAATTTTCCCTGTGTGCCCACCGGTAATGGCAACTCCGATCTCCTCGCACAGCTTGCTGATGTGCTGCCAGTATTCCTGAAACGCCTCTTTGCCAAGGTCGGGCGGAAGATTGAGCACAAACTGTGCATATTGTGGTGCAAATCCGGTTGTGGCCATATCGTTGGTCAGCAGATGAACCGAGAGCCAGGCCGACTCCCTTAATCCAAGCGAAGCAATGAGTGAGAGCGGATCACTGGATACAGCCAGACCTTTACCGTCCCCCAGATCAATCACAGACACATCTACTCCATAAGCGGGACCTGTGAGCACTTCTTCCCTCAAAAATCCACGATGCGGAAATATGATCTCGTCAAATATTTCATTGTCAATTTTACCGGATCGATTTTTAAAATCAGTCATTGTTTTACATAATTTCTTTAGTTTCAGGCCAAATTAATCCACATCATTCATCCGTACATGCAGCCCAAAAAAATCTCCCACAGGCAAGCCCCACTGCTGAACCGGGAACCATTTGGGCAGTCCGGTTGTGGTCCATTCAATCTCGTACACCCTGCCTTCCAGAGCCTTGTGTATAATTTCAATGAGAGATTTTGGTGTGTAAAAGGTAGCGGTTTCATAAAACGGATTTTTCCCGAACATTTCCTGAACACGGCGGCGCACTACTTTGGTTGAATTGCGGTTCATCATACCAAACACAATACCATATTTGCCCACACGCACGGCTTCGCGAATCACCTTCACCGGATCTTTGTAATACTCGAATGTGGTGATGAAAGCAAGGGCATCAAACGTATGATTTTTAAATGGCATGTGGTGCGAGTCGGCCAGAACAAGATCCCCATCAAATAGCCTGACTCCCTGGGCCAGCATGAATGGAGAGATGTCTCCCCCGGTTGCCTCGATGCCTACTTCCTTCCACCATCGCGTGAATCGGGTAGTTCCGCAGCCGAATTCGAGCAGAGTATTTACACGCTTATCTTTCTTAATGAGTCCGGCCAGAATTTTTTTCTGCCAAATTTCTGCCCGTTTGTAACGGCCCTCATACCAAAGCTCGTAGCTGTCGGTATGTTCGCGGTTAAAAAACCATTCATCACGCCCCTGCCACTTCTGAAGTTTTTTGGTGACGAGGCCGAATTTCTTCTTTTCGATTTGAGTCATAACAGGATTTTTTATCGTTCAAAAATCCCTGATCCGAACACAGTTGACTTGCTATAGCAAATGAGGCTTGCTGCTTCCTACGCTGGCATTACCCAGATCAGGTCTTAAGGGTATGATCTCAGCCGATTCGTAATGTTTACGGATCAGCACCCCACAGTGATTACAAATTAACAAAAAAACGGCGGGATCAGAAACGAAGATTTACATTCATTTTTTGTTATCATAAGCCAAACTTAAAAATCCTGAAGGCATGAAATTTAATATTCCCCATACACTCGTTCTGCTTTTTATCCTGATGGCGGCTGCCCTGATTCTCACCTGGGTGGTTCCATCCGGTGAATTTGAAACAGTGGTGAATGAACTGGGCCGGGAAGTGGTCGTACCCGGTACGTTTGAAGCAAGCGATAAAAAGGAGTACCTGCCTGCAACATCTCTTTTTACTGTTGTGCCCAGGGCTTTTGCCGATGCACAGGGAATAATCTTTTTTGTTCTGATTATCGGTGGAACTCTTGCAGTGGTGCGGGAGTCAGGTGCCATTGATGCACTGCTCGGGAAAGCGCTAAATCGGTTTGGCCATCAGCCTGGCCCTCTTCTTTTTGTGATGATGTTTGCCTTTTCCGCTGCTTCAGCGACTCTTGGCATGGCCGAGGAATACATTCCATTCGCCATTATACTGGTTTCACTTTGTGTGACAATGAAATTCGATTCGGTTACCGCCATTGGTACTATGGTTGTGGGTTACAGTATCGGATACGGAATTGCCGTTATGAACCCCTTCACCCTGCTTGTTGCCCAGGATGTGGCCGGGCTTCAGCCAACATCGGGCATGGGTTACCGTTTGGCTCTTGCCATTCCGCTTCTTGCTGTTGGTTTTCATCATGTGTGGAGCTATGCTTCATCCGTCCGTAATGATCCGTCGGTTAGTTTGGTATATGACACAAAACCGCCCTCCGTCCAGAATCAGTCAACATTCGTTTCTCCGGAAATGACAACCCGTAAAAAAGGAATTCTGGCCGCAACTATTCTTGTGCTGATTGCTGTGGTGGCGGGAATCGCACTTGCTGACTGGTATCTTATTGAACTTGGTGCCGTTTTTTTGGCTTTGGCTGTGATTGCCGGTTTGATCTCTGGAATTGGAATCAATCATATGGCTTCCGTTTTTAGCAAAGGTGCTGCTGAGCTGACCGGAACCGCCCTGCTGATAGGCTTTGCCCGTTCCATCGCCCTTCTAATGGAAGACGGGGAAATTTTACACACCGTTGTGAATACTCTCTCCATACCGCTCTCCTGGGCGGGTTCTGAGTTTGCCGCTGTTGGCATGCTGTTTATCCAGAGTATTCTTAACTTTTTTATTCCCTCAGGCAGCGGCCAGGCCCTGGTTACCATGCCGCTGATGGCCCCGATCGGTGACCTTGTTGGCGTATCCAGGCAAATCGCCGTACTTGCATTCCAGCTTGGTGACGGCCTGATGAACATGATTGTACCCACAAATCCCGTACTGATGGGAATTCTCGGCCTTGCTGGCATTTCTTACGACCGCTGGTTCCGTTTCATCTTTCCGCTGGTAATCAAGCTGATTTTTCTCTGTTCACTTGCACTTGTTGTGGCAGTCTGGATTGGCTATTCCTAAAAGATCCTCAGCAGAAGCCTGCACTCTATTCAGGAGGTAACAACGATGGGTTCTCGCTGATTTCTTAATTAATGAGCTGATTTCCTTCAATATTTCGTGATAAAGACCGAAATTACTACATTAAACAGGGGTATCCTAACCACACTCTAACTCTAATCAAACCGCTCTCTTTGATGACTGACGAAAACAAAAAAAAGAATTCGTTCAGCGCCGCTTTTGGCCTGCTGATGAGAACCACTCCATTTTTACTGCTGAACCTTGCCATCTACGGCGGCTTTTTCATTGCGTCTGTTCTCTGGCTGGTTATTTTCGGGGCCATCGCCTATTTCTTCAGTACCCGCATTGAGCTCCTTTCCATTATCTTTTTTATGATTGCTGTGGGTGGTCCCTATACAGTTTTAATTTTTGGCAAGCGATACATTCTCTATCTCGTTAAAGGTGCTCACATTGCCGTGCTCACGAAACTTTTTTTAGATGGTGAGATTCCAGACAACAAACAACAGGTTGCGTACGGTCGTGAGGTAGTCCGGGAATATTTCAGGGATGTCAGTATTTTGTTTGCCCTTGACCGAATGATAGACCGGGTTGTAAAGCGGTTCACAAGACAGTTTGTTCGGATTGTTGATTTTCTTCCGCTGGGTGGCGGAGCTTCAAAAGTAGCGCGGTGGGCCGCAATGATTGTAAACCGGTCTCTATCTTATGTGGATGAAGCCATTCTCTCCTATGCCATCAGCAAAAATGAAAAAAATATATGGAACAGCGCCCGGCATGGAATTATTCTCTACGCGCAATCATACAAACCCGTTTTGATGACTGCCGTAAAAGTGTGGCTTCTCGGACGGGTATTTTTCATCGGCCTGCTGATCGTTCTCGGTATTCCCGGTGTTCTGCTGATGCTGGTTTTTGAAGCAATCTGGTTTCAGCTTATCACAATCGTCGGGGTTCTTCTGCTAACATCGCTTATCGTTCGTGCTGTTTTCGATCCGTTTGCTTCTGCCTATACCCTGGTTACATACCATCAGTCTATCGAAGGAGTTGAGGTGAATAAAGAGTGGGATGAGCGTCTGCAAAACGTATCCAAATCATTCCGCAACCTGGTCGGCAAAGCCAAACAGTTTGGTGGATCAGACGGTACAGAGGGAGCTTATAAATCAGAAGAAACTGAACAACAATCCAGATCTGAATTGTAAATTTCAAATTCCAATTTTGAAAATGGAATATGAAATTTGAACGTTCATCGTTTATTACTCAATTTCTTTCCGGGGCACAGGATCATGACCGGAAGTTCCCCAAGGGTGGCATTTGGCCAGCCGTTTAATACCAAGCCAGGTACCTTTCACAGGCCCCCAAACCGAAATCGCCTTGATCATATATTGCGAACAGGTTGGAGTGTGCCGGCAGTTAGAACCGAGATATGGTGAAATAGCAAGCTGATAAAACCTCACCAGTTTAATCAGAATCCAGGAAAGTGCTGCACCAAGAAGCTCAGTTATCGATTTCGAAGGTTGTTCCACTTTTATCATCTTTCAGGAGAATCCCGATTTTCTGAAGATCATCCCTGATTTTATCTGATGTTGCAAAATC
>SLGL01000025.1 GCA_007123785.1 Balneolaceae bacterium | reverse complement strand
ATACGGAGGGAAGTTGTAATGAAGCATAAACGTTTGATCTTCTTCATAAAAGAGAGTGTCAATACTCTGTGCATCGCGTTTTGTACCAAGCGCAACGGAAACAAGTGCCTGAGTTTCACCCCTTGAAAAAATTGCTGAACCGTGTGCTCTTGGCAGATATCCGACTTGAGTCCAGATGTCACGGATATCTTCCGGAGATCGACCATCGATACGTTTTTTATTTTTCAGAATATTATTTCGGACAGCATCCTTCACCATATTACCGAATATGGAAGCGATCTCGCCACTGGCTTCTTCGTAGCCTTCTTCTTCGGTAATCGTTTCGATGATTTCTTTCTTCAATTCGCTTGTTGCACTGCCAAACTCTTCTTTACTGAGCCCCTGGCTAAGTATTTCATCCAGTCGGCTTCCTGCCTGTGCAGAAACTTTGTCTTCCAGATCGGAATTTTTTTCAACAGGGGTAAATTCTCTTTTTTCAACACCAAACTCTTTTCTGAGTTCTTCCTGGAATTCACAAAGCTTTGCAATGGCTTTATGGCCTTCCTTTACGGCCTCAAGTACCTCTTTCTCACTGATCTCTTTCATCTCACCTTCAATCATGATCACGCTGTCGGCTGTACCTGCAACAATGATATCAATATCGCTTTTTTCAAGCTCATCTATTGTTGGATTAATCACAAACTCGCCGTCAATGCGTCCAACTTTTACCTGAGACATCGGTCCATCGAAGGGAATATCAGATATGTGTGTTGCTGCCGAGGCGCCAAAAGCACCCAGGACATCCGCTTCATGCTGCCCGTCTGAGGAATAAACCTGGCAAATAAATTGTGTCTCATTATAATATCCCTGCGGGAAAAGGGGGCGTAAACTGCGGTCAATCAACCGGCTGGCAAGAGTTTCTCCATCAGATGGACGGCCTTCTCTTTTCATAAAACCGCCGGGAAACTTACCGGCAGCCGTAAAACTTTCTCTCAAATCAACAACCATCGGGAAAAAATCCTGGCCCGGTTTTGCTTCTTTTGCACTTACTACTGTGCAAAGTACCATTGTATCACCCATTCGTACCATCACTGCACCATCGGCTAATTTGGCCAGACGGCCTGTTTCAACTGAAATGGTTTTACCGGGTGCAAATTCTACACTTCTAAAATCTTCTTTCATAAATATTATCTGTCTTCTTTTGTCTGCTTGTGTCTTCTAATTATTGCTTTTGAAACATCCGGTGATTAGCATGATGGATGTTTCGGATAAAAAAAAGGCACGTAATTAACTACGTGCCAAAAGGAAATGCTTATTTTCTGATACCAAGATCCTTAATCAGTTCCCGGTATTTTACAATATCATTATCTCTGAGGTAGTTTAGAAGTCGTCTTCGTTTACCTACCATTTTCAAAAGCTCCCGACGTGATGAGTGATCTTTCTTATTATCACCCAAATGGCCGGTCAAATCGTTAATCCGGGCCGTTAGTATAGCGATCTGTGCTTCAACGGAGCCTGAGTTCTCACCGGAGCCGCCGTACTTTTCAATAAGTTCTTGTTTTTGTTCTTTTGTTATGCTCATTTCAAATTAATAAATATTCTGACTTTTTAAACTTTTATAGCAAGCTAAAATACACTTATTTAGAGTTTTTTGCAATATTGGCAGGACGGTTGTTTAGAACATCCCGCGCTTTCTCTTCATCCCGCCTGAGCTGCTCTGTGAGCTGATCTATTCCGGAAAATGATTTTTCATCCCTCAGCCGGCTCACAAACTGAACCTGTACATCTTTTCCATAAATATCTCTATCAAAATCAAACAGATGCACTTCCATGCGGTTTTCGTCCCCTTCAAAGGTTGGGCGGTTACCAATATTCATCATTCCGCCGTAATACTCCCCACTTACCCTCACCCAAACGGCATAAACACCTTTTTTCGGGATAATTTTTTTTTGGTTATCAGGCTGAATGTTTGCAGTGGGATAACCAATTTTTTTGCCACGTTTGTCACCATGAATCACTGTTCCATTGAGCAGGTAGTGACGTTCCAAAAAAATTGCGGCTTGTTCCATGTCGCCGTCACGCTGAATGGCATTTCGAATAGCCGTACTGCTCACTGTTTTATCACCTACCTCCTGCTTCGATACAACAAGCGAAGAAAATCCGAGCTCTCTTCCAAGTTTCTGCACGGTTTCTATAGTTCCTTCTCGATTGCGGCCAAACTGATGATCGTAACCGATCACAAAATCGCAAACTCCTATTTTTTCCCATACAACCTGTTTCACAAACTCTTCTGATGAGAGCAGGGAAAAATCCCGGTCAAAAGGGATAACCACCATCTCATCAATACCCAGATCAGCCAGTATTTCACTTCTTTCCTCAAGCGAACTAAGCAATTTAATACCTGCTTTACCTGGATTAATTATTTCACGAGGATGCGGATCAAAAGTCACAATTACGCTCCTTGCGTTTTTCTCTTTTGCAATTCTCAGTACAATATTTATCAGCACTTTATGGCCTGCATGCACTCCGTCAAAGGTACCCACAGTCAGCACGGTGTTCTGTTTCCTTTTAACATCCTTCAGAATAACAATATCAGCCATCTTTGTTTCCTTTTATAAGTTGATGAAATTCCTCGGTTGTTATGGCACTATTAACATGAAAAGGGCCCGTTTCAGTCCGTCTCAGGCCGGTTAAATGTGCCAGGCTCCCCAGTGCCTTGCCCAAATCGTGTGCAAATGAGCGGATATAAGTACCCTTTCCGCATTTTATTTCGGCAGTTATGTATGGCAGTGAAACATCAAGAATTTTCACCTGGTGAATGGTTACCTCTCTCGGGTCTACTTTTACTTCTTCACCTTTTCTGGCATAATTGTAAAGCCTTTTGCCGCCAACACGTTTCGCCGAGTAAAGAGGTGGTACCTGCAGAATTGTTCCGGAAAACTTCTCATCAACCACACGCTCAATTTCTTCTTGGTTAATATGCTTCCATTTTCCGGTTTGATCCGGTTCGGTTTCTGCATCAAAACTTGGCGTGGATGCTCCAAAGCGGATTTTTGCCTCATAGGTTTTGTGCAGATCCTGAAATTTAGAAATTTTTTTGGTCGCACGCCCTGCGCAGAGGATCAACAGGCCGGTTGCAAGTGGGTCGAGTGTTCCGGCATGTCCCACTTTTTTAGAAGGGATCCGGCTTCGGATATATTTAACCACATCAAAACTTGTCCATTTCAGAGGTTTATCAACAAGAATTGCACATCCCGTTTGATAAATTGTCTCATTTGGCGGCAACCCCGATTGCTTGTCGATTACAGGCAGGAGGTTCAACGATTCAATTGGGTCTGTCATCAGCCTATAAATTCTTACGGATATTCAGTATTTATCTGAACCATCCTCATCTGATGATTCCGACCCGGACTCCTCTTCCCTTACTTTCGAAAAAAGGTTCTCTATTTTATTTACATATTCAGCTGTATCGTCCTGAAAAAAAAGCAGTTCAGGAATTCTTCTAACCTGATTTTTAATTTTTGATGCAAGCCGATACCGTATCTCATCCTGGTGATCATCAATGTACTTGTATATAGGCTCCGTTTCACGTCCGGGTGAAAAAACACTCAGATATACTTTGGCAATGGAAAGATCGTCGGTTACCCGCACCTGTGTTACAGTAATGAAAGCTCCGGACGGCTGATAATTTCTCTGAAGAATTTCACCTATATCTCTTTTAATAACAGAGGCAAGTTTTTCTGTTCGAATACCCATAATAAAGAACTCTATTGAGTTATGCGTTTAGCAGTTGTGATGGATTTAGCCCAGAATGTATGCCGCATGGAATAAAATGTCGGATTCTGCGCTAATTATTTGGCGTCTTCGAGTTTTCTCTTCTGTTCTACCACCTCGTAACTTTCAAATTCATCACCTACTTTAATATCGTTGAAATTCACCACACTGATTCCGCATTCGTAGCCCGATTGCACTTCTTTCACATCGTCCTTAAAGCGTTTCAGAGAATCGACTTCACCCTCATAAATCACCACACCATCACGGATAATGCGGATAGGATTATTGCGGTTGATTCTACCCTCGGTAACATAACATCCTGCAATAGTTCCAACTTTTGAGATTCTGAATACTTCGCGAACCGTTACAAGCCCCTTCATCTCTTCTCTGATTTCCGGACTGAGCAAGCCTTCAAGTGCATCGTGAACTTCATCTACAGCATCATAAATCACGCTAAACAGACGTATATCAATACTTTCATTTTCAGCAAGTTTACGTGCATTGGATGTTGGGCGCACCTGGAAACCGATTATAATAGCATCAGAAGCAGAAGCAAGAAGAACATCGGATTCAGTAATAGCACCCGATCCGGTATGAATTATTCTTACAGATACTTCCTCCGTACTGAGCTTTTGCAAAGCGCCGGAGAGTGCTTCAATCGAACCGTCCACATCGGCTTTAATAATGATATTCAGCTCGGAAACTTCGCCAAGAGCCATTCGCCTGGAAAGATCATCCAGAGTAAGATGTTTCACTTTACGCAATGACTGTTCTCTGCGGATTTGCTGGCGCTGGTTGGCAATATCTTTTGCAGTTTTCTCATCCTGGGCAACAATCAGTTTATCGCCGGCCTGGGGAGTGTTTGTAAAACCGGTTAGCTGAACCGGGTGCGATGGTCCTGCCTCTTCAAGTCTGTGGCCATGTTCATTTTCCATAGCCCGAACCCGTCCGAAAACAGATCCGGCCACAAATGGATCGCCAATTTTCAAAGTACCGTTCTGTACAAGAACATTTGCCACTGTTCCTTTCCCTTTATCTATGCGAGATTCAAGCACGATTGCCTGCGCAAGCCTGTCTGGGTTCGCTTTTAGCTCCATCAGTTCTGCTTCAATCAAAACTTTATCGAGCAGTTCATCAATTCCCTTTCCTGTATGGGCAGAAACTTCGGCCACCTGGTTGGTACCGCCAAACTCTTCAACAATTACCCCATGCTCGGAAAGCTGTTGTTTGATCTTGTTCGCATTCGCTCCTGCTTTATCCATTTTATTAATGGCTACAACAATAGGCACATCAGCCGCTTTTGCGTGGTTAATTGCTTCTATAGTCTGCGGCATCACCGAGTCATCGGCCGCAACAACCAGAATCACAATATCGGTAGCCTGAGCACCCCGGCTTCTCATTGCAGTAAATGCTTCGTGGCCAGGTGTATCAAGGAAAGTTATCGCCTTATCCGATTCGGTCTTCACTTCGTAAGCACCTACGTGTTGCGTAATACCTCCAGCTTCGCCTGCAGCTACTTTTGTTTT
>SLGL01000214.1 GCA_007123785.1 Balneolaceae bacterium | reverse complement strand
TTTTTCAATCATCGTTTTCAATTTATAAGCCAGGTTATCTGAAGAACGATAGCCTGGTTTTTTTGTTAATCTATCTTAATGAATATTTATGTTGGCTTTAAAATATTTTTTTTTAACTGCTTTGATATGGGGCGTACTACTTGCAGATAAATCTTATGCACAAATACGTATAGCCCCGCCGTCAATCACGCTGGATGATCGTACTCCTACAGGCCGCTTTATTATACATAATGGGTCCTATACTGCGGTGGAAGTAGAGGTCGATTTGTTATATGGGTACCAGCACACCAACGAAGAAGGCAAACCATTTTTTATGCGTTATGAAGATGCGCCGGATGGGGATGATCATTCAGCCCTTGACTGGGTGCGAATTTATCCACGACATTTTATTTTACAGCCGGGTGAACAACAGTTTGTTCGCATGGCCGCACGGCCTCCTGCAGGGCTGCCGCAGGGTGAATATTGGGTTCGGCCTGTTTTTGTGACACAGGAACCGATGCAATACCATGCAGATGCAGGAGAAACGGAGGCGATATCGGCAAGGGTAAACCTGCGTCGCCGTGATGTGCTTTCCGTAACTTACAGAAGAGGTACGGTAAACACAGCCATTTCGATTTCTGAATTAACAGCAGAAAAAAAGGAGGGTAAAATAATTGTAAAAGCCAATTTGGAACGGGGCGGAAATGCCGCGTACAGGGGCGGGGCCAGAATCCAGGTTTTTAATGAACGGGGAGACAAAGTGGCCGGAAACGGCGTGGGATTAACTGTATTTAAAAGCCAAGTTCGGGCTTTTGAAATAGCAGCGGATGAATTGCCATCTGGCAATTATAGTGTGGAATTGGATATATCAACAGAATTCACATCCGGCAATCTTGTTATTCCATCTGAACCAGCTCATTATAAAACTACATTTTTTATTCCATAATGCAGAGCAGATGGTTAAATACCATCCTGCTCCTATTCGTATTTTTTTTCGGGTATGGCTATGCATCCGCTTCGTCGTCTGATGACTCGTGTGAACCGAATGAGATCTATCTCGAGCTCAGAGTACAAAACCTTCTCAGATTCGATCTGGATGGATATATCTGCGGTGAGCGTCTCTACCTGCCAGTGCACTACATGCTTACTGTTTTAAAAATCCGCAGTGAGGAATTGAGGAACGGAGGCGGACTCACAGCAGATTGGCCTGCCGGCCGTGGAACTATATTCCGGTTCAATGAGGGAGTCATACGGGGGAACGGGGGAACTCAGCAGCTTACCGGGCAGGATATGTTCTATTCTGATTCGTATGACGACTGGATGGTTGAAAAAGAGATTCTGGAAGAAGTATTGGAAATAGAGTTGGATTTTCGATATCAGGAACTGCGGGTCATTTTAAGATCACCCGATGACCTTCCTGTGGTGATTGAATATAACCGAGTACGCGGTTACCGGGCTCTTGGGGAAACGGAAGTGGTACTCACACCGTACAGGGATTACAAACCCGGCCGCAAACTACTGTCCGGTTTTGCGGCGGACTGGGTGCTGAACTCAACGGTGAGTCAGAATTTCGATAATCACTCACTCGGGATGAGTGTTGGCGGAAATATATTGGGTGGAGATATGCTGGTATCGGGACGTGTATCGAGTCAGTACGGTGTGAACAGTGATGCACTCCGCGCCTTTTGGCGATTTCCGTTTTATAATACGTCCTATATTTCGCAGGTTACTGCAGGAAATGCTTCACAAAACAATCTCTACCGACGCGGAAGTCTGCAATATACCGGGGTGGAGGTAACAAACCGTCCCCTCTACTCCCGCTATTATTTCGATAATTTTAATCTGTCCGGTGAACTTGACCCCGGCTGGGATGTGGAGTTCTACTCTGGTGAAAGAATGATCGAAGTGGTTCGGGGTTTAGAGGGAGCTGAATACCATTTTCAGGAACCGCTTCATTACGGCAGCAACCGGTTCAGGCTTCGCTATTTTTCACCAATGGGGTTTTCACACGAAGAAGAATTTGCCATTCAGATTCCGCAAACACTGCTGCCAAAGGGAAAAATGGAGTATTCGCTGGAAGCGGGGCGTTACCGGCTTTATGAGGATCATTTTTTACGGGCCAGTAGCCGTATGGGAATAAACCGGTACTTTACCGTTGGCGGCGGGTACCAGGTCACCGAAACTCCGTTCAACGAAACATACCGGGCTTCTTTTGCATCAGGTACCCTGCGTGCAGGCCGTCTTCTTGTGGATGCACACCATACATTCGATTATATGACTGAAGCGAATATGCGCTTGTTTTATCATGGTTTTCGAAGTATCAATCTCAGGTTTAACTATTATCATCAGTCATCGCCTTACCAGCGGAGTATGATACAGTACGAAGGTGCATTGAATGCATCATTTCCTTTGAGTTTTGGCCGGTTTCGTCCCTCACTCAGTTTTCAAATTCAAAATACTGCTTATGGCTTGTTCGAAAATACAAGCATCAACAGCATGTTATCCGCCAACATCCCGGGCGGATATAATTTCCAGATACGAAACCGTACAGCTTTCAGGAGTTTTGAATATACCGGGTTCGACAGAGTCCAGAATGAATATCAGGTGCACGTAACCAAAAGATTATTTCGGCGTTATTCGTTACGTCCGGGTTTTGTTTATGACCAGCAGAGAGGCCAGGTAAGTCGGATGAATCTTCAAATGAGGAGCAATGTAACCCGAAATGCAAACTTTTCATTGTTTTACGAACACGATCAGATGAGGGGGCAAAACCGCTTTGCATTTACATTTCGATATAATTTTAATTTTGGAAACTATAACTCGAGGGTTCATGTAAATCCCGGAGGTAATTTCTCAATGAACCAAAGCCTTCGGGGTACAACTTTTTTCGACAGCAGCAGAGGTGATTTTGTATTTGACCGCCGTTACCGTATGAACAGCTCTGTGATACGCCTGGAGCCATTTTTTGTAAATGACAGTAACGACGTTATGGCGGATGACTATCTTAAAGGCCAGCAGTTAAAAGCCACGGTGTATCGCAGAAATACTCGCTATGGTGCCAGGGTGGAGGGGAACCTGATCAAAAACCTGATTCCGTACGAAGAATTTATTATAAAAATAGACCCGCAAAGTTTTGATAATCCGCTCTGGCAGCCAGAGTCAGAGATTTTTCATGTAATAACACATCCCTACGGAGTAAATAAATTACGGGTCCCGATTGTGGTGATGGGCGAAGCTGAAGGGCGGGTGATTATACCGGATGGTTTGAACCCTGATCTTGCCCGCGGTTTGCGAATTACATTGCGCAGAACGGACGATAAATTTGAAGAAACAATTATGACCTTTAGCGGCGGCCAATTTTATTATGTTGGGCTTCTCCCCGGTGATTATACGGCAACCATAGATGCGGAACAGCTTGCCGGCCGCTCTGTTTCGGTTGTTCAGGAGCAAATTGAATTTACAGTTCGTGCTACTGCCAGGGGAGATATTGTGGATGGTATCATTTTTGAAGCTTTTTTAATCAGCGATTGAAGGCAAAATAGAGCATGCTGTTACAGCAAATGCTTCTTAAGTATCGATCGTATCAATTATTGGCTTCAAGGAATCTTTGAGAAATATTGGAAATGGTATATTTTATCAAAATTATTTAAGATTTTGACAGCAGAATTTTGAAATATAGCAAAATGAGAATCATTGAAGCATTTTCAAATCTATCAAAATCAGAACATCTTATAAAATGACTGACAATAAGAAGAAAAAAATCATCCACATTCATTTAGAGAAAGATAATTATAAAACGGTGATGACTGCCGGTAATCATGAACTTATCTCTGACGAACCTGAAGAGGCGGGTGGCGGGGATACCGGGCCGGATCCCTACGATTACCTGCTAATGGCTCTTGGATCATGCAGTGTAATCACGATGAAAATGTATGCTGATCGCAAAGAATGGCCTGTTGAAGATATCTACATTGAGCTGAGGCATTATAAAGATCATGCAGCAGATTGTGATGATTGTGACGACCCGAAGACCAAAATCGATAAAATTGAAAAAGAAGTGATTATTAAGGGAAGTATAACCGAAGAGCAGCGCGATAAACTCCTTGAAATTTCAAAAAAATGTCCTGTGCATAAAACACTCCTTGGTACAACAGAGATCGAAACTGTTTTAGCCCGCATTTCTCACAAATAATTATGTTTTGCTCAACGTACTCAGGTACGTTTCCGCCACCATTTTCTCCCGACCGCCGTCGGGATTGCCCACAGCTAAATTTCTTGGTGAGAAATGCGGGTTAGGATAAGCTTTTTGCATGGTCAAAAAAAACCAGGGCCTGGATAAAATCATTTTCAAAAGCCCGCTGGTTATTTTCAAGGAAGGAGTCAATCACAATTTCAGGCTTATCTGACAGATTAACGCAGCAATCTATTGCAATTTCTTCTTTCAGGTAACCGAGGTTCAGCCACGAAAAAGGGTTGTCAAATTTTGAGACTAATGCATAACACTCCCGTCCCTCAATGAATTCTTGATATTGATCAGTTAGATTATCTGTTTCAGTCATTTGAATGAGTTCAAATTGATACTCTTTGGATATAGACCTTAATTTGGATGTAATATCGTCAACATTTTTTGCGGATTGAATATCAGGAAAGGATTGCCGGTTTTGGTTTTTAGGATCCATTCGAATGGAAGCAATAATTTCGGGATTTTCGAGATTAGAAAAACTTTGAATATGAAACTGGTGGTTTGACTCTTCTATTTTTCTCGAAAGTGCCTTTAAAACTCTGCCAATGGTAATTACCGCGTTTCGAAAGACTTCTTTTTCGTAAATAGCGGCGCGCGGCACAGAAAATTCTATGACATTTCCCGAAACCTGATATTTCCACTGCTCCCCAACTGAATAATCATCTTTCAGGCGTAATTCCCGAATCCATTCATTAATCATATTTATTTTCATTAGATCGTTATATCCTGATTAAATCGTATCCTGTATTTATATTGAAGGAGTAACAGAATTTGCAATTAAATAAACCTTTTAGAAATATCCGCAGAATCAACACAGCATAAGAAGGGTATATTTCTGATTTTACAGTAAGGATATTCCCTATCTGATTTGTTCTGACGTCCAATACTTTTCTGGGCGCCACGATTTATCCGGACCGTTTACCGGGTGAAAGTGAAGGTTCATCCCGTGATGCTCACATTCACCGGCTTGTTATGGGTATGCTGCTGTCCTGTGAAAGGAAAAATGACGGGTGAGTCATCGGGCGATTTTTTGAAAAAAAGTACCCATTAAGGTGATTGGGATATT
>SLGL01000055.1 GCA_007123785.1 Balneolaceae bacterium | reverse complement strand
TTGCCATTGAATGATAAAATACCAAGTTTACCAAAAGATCCGCATTTCTTGTTACCTATTGATGATCCTAATGCTTCAGCAGCATCTTCAATAACAGGAATATTATATTTGCCGGAAATTTTAAGTATTTGATCCATTTTTGCCGGCATCCCATAAAGATGAACCACAATGATGGCTTTCGGCTTTTTACCCCTATTTATTCGATCATTAATGGCAACCTCAAGCAGATCCGGATCCATATTTGAGGTTTCCGCTTCACTGTCAACAAAAACAGGGGTAGCTCTTTGATAACGTATTGGGTTCGCAGTAGCAGCAAATGTGAAACTCTGGCATATAACTTCATCACCTTCGCCTACTCCAAGTAATATCAAAGCAAGGTGAATAGAAGCTGTTCCGCTGGTAAATGCTCCCGCATATTTAGTCCCTATGTATTCGGAAAGATCTCTTTCAAATCCATTTACATTTTCTCCGACCGGTGCAATCCAGTTTTTTTGAAAAGCATCTTTGATAAACTCCATTTCTTCCCCACCCATGTGTGGAGCAGACATAAATATTCTTTCTTTTCTATTTTCAGAATTGCTTAAAGTAAATAGCTTTGCTTGGGGGTGAGTTGACATTACTAATCGGTGATTCTTAGTCTAATTATTTTAAAATTACTCTCATCTAAACATTGCTATGTGATTTGCGAATGGCTCTTTATTATCTTACGACAATATAGATGTTCTGTAAAGGCTAAAGCAAATATTAGAATTTTTTAATAAAATGTGAAAATATCACATAAAAACAAAATTTTTATGACCTTATAATTATACACCAACACGATTTATAGGATAATCTAATGGTTCAACTGGCTTCAGGTGGTTGAATTTTTATATACAAACAAGCTTAATTATTGAAGTGCAATCTCGTAAAGTACTTTTCATTTATTCCATTTAATGCCCTATTATCTGTATGTGTTTATGATATTTTTAAAAAAATCAGAACTGAAGAAAACAACTATCTAAAAAATATATTCTGACAACGATGAAAATTCTTGTTCCTATTGATTTTTCCGAGAGAAGCACAAAAGCACTTGAAGTGGCAGATATGTTTGCTGAACTTTTTGGAGGTATGGTAACCCCTTTCTACTCACACTTGCCAATTTCAGAACTGGATGAACCTTATGCACTTGGTATAAGTACTAAAATTTATCAAAAGTTTGATGAGCTGGAAAAAACGCTTTTAAACAGGGCTAAGGAGGTTAGTCAACAAAAGGTATCCAAAGAACGATTGACTGATCCAATTGTAACGATGGGCAATGCTGCAGAATCTATCATCAATTCTTCTGAAAAGTTTGATTATGTGATCATGAGTACACACGGCCGTACTGGTTTCAGCCGGCTGTTACTGGGTTCTGTTGCAGAAAAAGTTCTCAGGCTTGCAAGTACTCCTGTCATGGTAGTAAAAAATGATTCCGATGTAAAAGACTTCAAGAAAATTCTATTGACTACAGATTTTTCAGAAAATGCAGCCCAAGCATTTCCTTATGCAATCGACATTGCAAAACGGTCTGGCGGCACGATTGACCTTGTACATGTACTGAGTTTTGAACAATTCGAAGAAAAAGAGAAAGATCTTTCTCTTCGAAAGATCAGAGAAGAGCGACTTAAGCTTCTCAAAAAAGAATATTTCAACGAGATAGAAGAACAGGTCCGGGAAAAAGTTGTTGTATCACATGATTCTCCTCATGAAGCTATTTATAATCACGTGCAGAAAAATACGTACAATTTAATTGTAATGGCTACTGTAGGACGAACCGGAATCAATTATCTGATGATGGGAAGCACTACGGCCAATGTAGTCCGCCATGTGGATACCGCGGTTCTCAGTATTAATCCACAAAAAAATTAATCCGATAAGTCATTATTCAGTAATTACCTGTTATAAAATATGAATGACAACTAATTCCACTGGAATCATTGAAAATTCACCCTCACTGTTCCCATTAGGTGCCACCTGTCTATTGATCTGTCTGCCTCTTGTGAACGGAAAGTAATTCCGGGAGAACTATCAGGCAGCGGTGAATAATTGTACTGAGCATAATCATACACAGATGAAACTTCATCCCAGGCAGTATACTGAGCAGCAAGATCTAACTGTACATTTCGGGTAAGCAAAATACCTGCTCCAAACCCATACACATGTTTGTGATCGTTTCCGTTGATATAACGGCTTGGATGATATTGATAACCACCTCTGACTGTAAATTCCGGGCTTAACTGGTAAGCCAGTCCACTTCTCAATGACCATACAGAACGATAATTTTCATTTATAAAATCATTCTCAATCAGCTCATCTTCAAATAATTCACTGCCTTCAAAGTCGATGGTCGTATTCTGGTAGTTTGTATAATCGGCTGAGAATGAGGCGGAAAGGCCGGATATATCCGTTATACCTGCGCCCAGTGAAATTATTGAGGGGTTTATTATTTTGTAAGAAAACTCTATTCCGGTATCATCAGAAAATTCTACACCGTTATTAAAGGTAGTTCTGATATTGGCATCAAAGACTTCATCAACTTCGATAGAGGTGGGAAAAGTATAGCTGCCACCAATATTAAAGTGATCATTAATTCTGTAGATAAGGCCGGCACGCGCCCTGAATCCGATATAGCGGCTTCGCAGTTGATCGTCGAGAAGGATATTATCGATATCCGTATCTCCGACTCCATCATCATTACTGTCTATAAAAGCACTGTCGTAATCATTAAATTCATCCACTTCCTGAAAGATCCGGGAGTAATTAAATCTGCCGGAAAGCAATCCGATACTGGCTCCAAACATCAGGTTTTCCTGAAATTCAGTAGCGAAAAACATAGAGTATTCACCGCTGTAACCCCGCTGAATAATTTCTCCCTGTTGAGTAACTCCTAAAAAGTCTCCCCACTGATCAAATCCAATCCTGAAAATAGACTCATCCCAATCCTCAAATTCATCTCCAAAATCTGTAGCAAACGTATTAAAAGCAATTTCCTGGTAGGGAGACCCCTCTGCTTTAAATTTATCGGTTATTGTACTGTTTTCATTTCTACCCCGAAAACCAAGGGCCCTGTTGTGAACAGAGTGCTGGGTATATCCCGCACCAAATACAAAACTCCCCTGAACAGTTGGGAAAGAGTACAAAAAGCCGATATTGGAAATACCGCTCTGATTATCATCCAAAGCGCGATTGTTCCCTAAAAAAGTGGCGCTCTCGTCCACTGTTCGAAAAGACAAACCTAATTCTCCGAAACTGGTTCTATGAAGAGCCATACTCGCAGGATTATCAATAAATGAGCCTTGCCCAGACCTAAATGCGGTTCCGGGAAGAATGATAGAAACTGGATCGGAGGCTGAATTCTGGCTTCCAAATAATGTTGCCTGGTTACTGTAGAGTAATGCATTATTCGGGTTTGAGTCTTGCGCAGAGGCGCGGCCCACCCCAAAAAGAAGCGCTACTAACAGTATGGTTTTTAAAATCCTGCGCATACTACTCCTATTGAATTGACAAACAGTTGATAATTAGGTTGCAAATAGGGCCTGAAAATCAAATCAGGTCTTCTTAACAGTGTTAGTTTCTGTTGTTTGAGCGGCTTCGGGAATTTGTAGCACGGCTGCTATTCGTGTTGCTCCTTGCAGATCTTACAGACGAACTGTTATTGCTGCTGCTGCGATTTGAACGTACTGTTGAACGATTATTGCTATTGCTTGAACTTGATCGTGTAACTGAGGAGCTTCGCGTGGTGTTTCCGCTTGACCGGTTTACAGTTGAACTTCTTGATGAATTGTTCACGGCGCTGTTTACAGCTCTGTTTACAACTCTTCCCAACGTACTGCTGCTGCGTGAAGATGACTGGCTTTGATTAACCCTGGCACTGCTATTAACATTTGGTGCAGATTGAGTGGAATTCACCCGATCCCTGATATTTTGTACTGCCCGCTGCTGGCTTGTAGCAGGGCCCCGCTGAGCAGCAGAAGTGGTATTGCTCGAAGTACGGCTGGTTGTAACACTGCTTCGGTTATTCGTTGCCGTTCTTGCACGGTTAACTGCACTGCTGTTATTATTTTCCCTGTCATTCAGAATCGCAGAAGATGTCTGCCTGTCATTAGAAGATCTATTTCTTTCAACGTTTCCACTGTTCCTGTTTGAAGAATTACTTCGGTTAACTGTACCTCTGTTTTGACTGGAATTGTTACTGCGGTTTACGTTGCCGCTGGAACGGTTGTTGTTCGTTGAACGATCTCGGTTTACAGTTCCTCTGTTTGTGTTATTATTCGAGCCTCTGTTGACAGTGCCTCTGTTTGTATTATTGTTCGAGCCCCTGTTAACTGATCCTCTGTTTGTGCTCCGGTCACTGCCGCGGCTTCTCACCGTAGAATTTGTTCCCCGTGTTCGATTTACATTTGCGTTTCGGTTCACTTGCTGAGTCCTTGCATTAGACCGTACATCAGTTCGGGAGCGAACATTTGCACCGGATTGCACCCGTGCGTCAGATCGTGTAGTACGGTTCACATTCTGAACACCGCGCGAGGTAAGGGCTGTACTTCTCGGTCCATAATTCCTTACAGGTCGGGTCGACCTTACATCAGTAAAGAAAACATATCCATAAAATGGCCGGGTGTGCCCCCAGTATCCATAATGCGGATAATAGCCCGGATATCTGTATGGTGAATAAAATGCATAATGAGATCTGTACCAGCCATGATAAGGACGGTGCCAGCCATAATTGAAACCGAAGCTAAAATGCCATCTCGGTGACCTGTAAAACGAATAAGGATCGTAGTAGCTGTAGAAAAACGGATCGTAGTGATAGAAACTCCGTCCGTGGTAGTGATGGTGGTTCACAACAACATTGCGATAATGGCGATTCTGAGCTAAAGACGCACCATGATTTAAATACCAATCCCTGGTCTCATGATCAACAAAATAGTAGGCTTCAGCATCAACCCAGCCATCTTCGTAACCCAGGGCATAATCCTCCTCGTTTACCACATCCTGGGAACGTTCCTGCAGAGCCGCCTGACCAGATTGTACACGGTCTGCAACTACTCGTTCGCCGGTTGACGGATAGCGTTCTTCAACAGTTTGTAACTGTGTGTAGCAACCTGACATCAAAAAAGCCAGTACGGTAATCAAAATGGGAAATTTAGCTGTAAACTTCATGGTAGCCTCCGGGCTTCGGTATCGATTATTCTTATCCACTAATAATTTAAGATAAAATAGTTAAATACAACATCACATGACCATGTGATATGACATATATCCTATACGTG
>SLGL01000070.1 GCA_007123785.1 Balneolaceae bacterium | reverse complement strand
TGTTGAAGTAGCTGCTGACAATGAACGCTTGCTTGCCGAATATTTTACAAAAGAAGGCAAAAAAAAGATTTACGCAGGCCTGCATATTCCATTTGGAAAAACCACATTTCACTTCCTGAAAAATGTGGATCCCGCAAAAATGAAAAAAAATACCCGTCACGAATTTTTCAGGGAAAAACTGCAACCCATCGCAGATCGTGACATTTCACCCGACCATTACTCCTGGGTTAAAATCGGGGAAAATAACTGTCTGCTTGCTTACAACCCGGATGAGTCAGAGCTGATTAACCTCGTTGAACTTGCTGAAACCTACTATAACGGCAAAGTTCACATCAATGAACTGCTCCCGGAAGAAAGTATCTGGGCGGGGCTTGCAAGAGCAAACTATAATCTGCAGGATGATGATATTACCGGCCTGATCGGGCTGGGTGAATCTTCAAGCCGTATCGTTTTTATGAAGGGGCAGGAAATTGTAAATACACTCCCTATTATTACGGAGGGAGAAAGTTCTGATGATGTACTCAACACCGTTTTCAGTAAAATTCTCTTCGAAATTGACAAAGGTAATCTGCCCAAAATTACCCGGCTTTTGGTGGCGCGCTCCTCAAGGCTTAAAGAAACCGTCACTTCTTACCTGAAACAACAGTTTGAAGATGTAGAAGTTGACTATCTAACACCACATCCCGACAACCTTGGTTACTCAAATGAACTACTGAATTCACCGGTTTACCTTCAACCCTATCTTACAGCGATCGGTGCTGCTTGGGCTGCAAGTAAGGTAAATGAGAAGGAATTTTCACAACTCTCACTCCTGCCGGAATATATTCTGGAAAAACAGCGTATGCTAAAACTGGAGTGGCATGGAATTATAATATTAGTACTGATTGCCCTCACCCCTCTTTTTATTAATACAATGTACAACTCAAAAAACGCTGAACTTCAGGAACTTCAGCGGGAAAACACCCTGATCTCCAGCCAGATTGAAGATTTAAGGCCAATTGCTAACATGACCGAAAGCCTGATGGCAGACCTGCAAGAACTTCAAGCTGAAAATGAACGTATTCTCGAACTCGCACGCTACAGCCAACAGTGGTCAGAAACACTTATAAAGTTGAACCAGGGCGTTGGGGATATTTCGAATATCTGGCTTACTTCGGTTCGATCATCTGATGCTCATGTAAACATTACCGAGTATTCTCTTACAAGACAGCAGGTGCCCATGCTTGCAAACCTGTTTAGTGATGCGAACATCCATCAGGTAAATGAAACTGAAATTCGCGGCCAGGATGTTTATAACTTCTCCATGCAAGTGAACAGCATTCGGCAGGATCTTGATGAATTTTTGCTTGAAATGCCCGATGCCGGTTTTGAAATTGAGTTACCCGAAGAATATCAGCTTGAACTTAGTCAACTCCGTGAATATCGGCCCGTGAATGAATCTGATGTACCGCAAGTCACCCATCAACAACCGGAAGAGCAAGCAGAACCAGAAGCACCACTGGATCCTGTACAGGATGTGCCTGTCTCAACAGACCAACCGATACAAACGGAAACCACTGAAGAGAGGGAAGCCGTTATCCAAACTTCTGAACCTGAAACCAATACCGAACCAGAGCCAGAGCCTGCAGAACAAGCTGAACCTCCATCCCCAAATGCGACGGCCGAAACAGATACACCCCAAACTGAAAATCATCTACACGAAGAGATAGAATCGGTTTCACATTTAGCGTTTACAGAAAAACCGGATGAGTCTTCCTACGGCGTGATGGAACCAGAACCAGTTCAGCTTATTGGTGCATATACTATTGTTTTGGATTTCATTGAACAAAAAGAAGAGGCTTTCACAAAATATCAATCACTTGCAAAAGAGGGGTATAAAGCGACTCTTTGGGAAGCAGAAATGACACCCGGACGCAAAGTGTGGCGTGTAGGTATAGGCCAGTTTGAAACACTGAACCACGCACTTACAGCCGTTCAGGAGCTCCCTGAAGTTTATGCAAAAAATAATTTTATAATTCGCATTCGATAGACCATGAAATACAGTATACGAAATACACTCATACTGATATTTACACTATTGCTAATGGTAGGTGGCGGATGGCTGTATGTTCAGAACAAGTTCAATGATGACATAGAAGCGGCAGTCATTGAACAGGAGCAGCTTTCGATCGAACTTGAGGAGGTTGAACTTGCAGCAGAATTTTTCGAAGAAACCCAGGCACACTATAACCAGGCATTATATGTTAGGCTGAACCATCCCAAAGAGTTATTCCCAACACACAACTCAAGTCACTTTTATAATTACCTGCAAGAACTGAACCGGGGTATTTCTTTTACCAATTTGAACTTCGCATTCAGGGACTCTGTACGAAACAGTGACCACGGAATTGTTAATGTTGAAATACGTGGAGAAGGTCGTTATGAAAATCTGGTTAATTACTTATACAGGATTGAATACAGCAGGCCACTTGTAAAGTTACAATCTGTACAGCTTGAAAATATCACCAACTATGAACGGCTGGATCGTGTAAATTTTCAAATAAATCTGGGTGCTTATTATCGTCGCGGAGAATGGAGTAACTATATTGCTCAGCTACAATCTGCCGGGCCTTTAGGTAACATCACCCACAACCCTTACTTTCCTCTCATTCACGAGGTACCGCCAAATGACGAGAATCTTCCCGAAGTTGAAAACAGCAGACTTGTGGTGCTCACTGGCAACCGCGCACACATTGTCGATCAAACCGGGAGCCTGATACGGCTAAATATTGGAGACAGAGTCTATCTTGGAAGGCTTTCAGAAATTAACCTCGACCGTGGAGAAGCGGTGTTTCAACTGAATCGTGGTGGAATCAGAGACAGGGTAACACTGGCACTCCGGCAAGAATAACAGACAGGAACAGACATGAAAAATCTTAGCATTTTCGCAGTATTTTTATTCATTGCATTATTAAATATCCAAACTTTGCTTGCTCAAGACCGGCTGCCATTCAGGGAGTATACCAATCCTGATGAAGTGATTGTTCTTTCTGCGGATGTTAACTTTCACGACGCTCTGGATATTATAGAAGAACTTTCCATCGAATTCAGAGATAAAATCTTTGTTAACCGGGCAACATACGAAGGCCCCATTGGAATTGATATTCCACGTATGCACTGGGAAGATGCACTAAATCAAATCCTTGCACACAATAATATGTACATGATCGAAGCACCCCGCTACTTTGAAATCATGGATATACCAGAACATGAACTTCCCGAAGAAGAACGAATTGCAGAGCGTGAAGAACGTCCGGTTCGTTTCGACTCAAGAGAAATTGAAATCTCTGCAACTTTTTTCCAGGGCGACAAACGACTCATTCGGGAACTGGGCATAGACTGGAACAGCATTCAGAACGATAGAGTACGTGTTTCCAACTTTGGTGCTGCAAGTGTGGGACAGGATGTGTTCGAAGTGGAAGTAAACTGGACTGATATTTTCAACTCCGGATGGGATATAAATGCTCTTTTTAGTGCATTCGAAACCAGTGATAAAGGAGAAATCTTATCCTCACCACAAATTAAAGTACTTGACGGAGAAACCGGGTCCATACAGGTTGGCCAGGATTTTTCTATCAAACAAAGGGATTTTGCAGGAAACATTACCGATCAGTTCTTCAGCACCGGCACCATTTTACGGGTCACACCTCAGGTACTTTATCATGAAGGGCAGCCATTTATTTATATGACCATTAATGCAGAACGCAGTACAGCTCAACCCGATCCGATTAGCACTATTGTTAATAAACAGGAAGCCGCTACAGAAATTCTTTTATTGAGTGGTGAGAGCACCGTTATTGCAGGATTATATGAAACTGAAGTCCAAACTACCCGAAGAGGAATTCCTATTTTAAAAGATTTGCCCGGATGGTTTCTCGGTCTGCGTTATCTATTCGGATACGAATCGCATGAAAACGTTGTTCAGGAATTGGTAGTACTCATTAAAGCAACCCTTGTTCCTACTCTCGAAGAACGCTTAGCACAGCCGATGAGATCAATGCCGGAATTACTGGAACAACAGAGACAGACATTTCAGGAAGAAATTCATCAGATACAGCGAGATGATGAAGAATAATTTTATGGTTATTGGCATAATTGTTGTTTGAGCAAGAGTAAGTTAATTTTTCACTTATCTCTGGATTAACGAACAATAAATAACCATGAAATAAAAGGAAACAATTGCAGTTCTTTACACTTCATTCATCATTTTCCACATCCTATATTGGTCAATGAAAATGAATTGGAGTCTGCGAGATTCTGTCGGGTGACAGAACTCTCACAGTATTATCATGCAATATACTAAACCGCTAAAAGCGTCAATATTAAAATTATATTATTCTTCAGACGACTTTACACTAACACAGGTATGTGCATTTCCAATGTCCAGCCCTACAGCTCTTGTTCCTGGATACTCAATTTTCTGAGAGGCATGTAAACAATATCCCGTACTTGCCATTTCCATGGGGTTATCAGGTATTTCAATTTTCAGTAATCCTTTAAATTCATCATAAAAGGATTCAACTAATTCCCGATAATAAGCTCCTCCTCCTACCAATACGAGTGTACTGGTTTTACTGAAATCATCATCATTCCAGGTGTTTTTGATTAAAGGAGAAATTACGTTTTCATAATATTGCCTGAGTACACTTTTCCGAAGATCTGAAAGGTCAATTCTCTTTCTGTTAAGAATAATGTTTCCTTGTTTCAGTGCCGTATCGAATTGATGTTCGTTTCTAAGACCCAAATAATGAGTATTTGAAAGTTCTTTCATTGCAGAATCAATTGCATATCTCAGTCCATTCCCACTGCTTAATGTTCTTTGAACAAATCCATCTTCAGTGGTTAGGCCAAACTCAAGGGTCCCATAACCGAGGCTCACTACAAACATGCTTCCTCTGATTCCCATTTCTCCTTCACGTGCAGCAACAATAGCACCAAAGATTTCCGGTATAAGATTAATTCTTTCAATATTGATGGGAACCTCCTCATAACCATTGCCGCCAAAAGGTCTTGTATCCCGGGTTACACTTTTAATTTTACTGATCAGTTCAGAAGCAGCTTCTTTATTCAGATTATAGGTAGAGTGCGGAAAACCGGTTGTTATAGATATAGGTTTCGTTCCCACATCATCCGCAGCAATTAAAAGTCCCGCTCTTAATAATAACTGATAGTCCAGATCATCAGGTGAACTATTGATTCCTTTGTGAGGAGATTTACCTTCGGCTAATGCCAAATTACCTATGATATAATCTTCATCGTTGTGTTTTATTTT
>SLGL01000132.1 GCA_007123785.1 Balneolaceae bacterium | reverse complement strand
CCGGCATAGAAATCTTTGTCTGTGTAGATGTTGTGTTGCTGATCTGAAACAAGGTCATTCGAAAAATGAATATTCGTTTCTGATGAAGGGAGTAGTTGAAAAATAGTATCTTGTTGCTCTTCTGCGGGTCTGCATGCAATAGTCATAGATAACAGAACCAAAAAAATACCAGATAGACGAATCATGCAGAAACAGATTTAAACTCTTTTTTTGTTCATATTTGGTAAACGTAAAATCCCCGTACTCTACATAAAAGCACGGGGATTTTATACATTTATTCTAATCGATTAAGTTTAATTCCGGGCATCCCACCACACGCGGGTTGCGTTGTTGTCATCCCCGTTTAGCAGATTTCTGGCCTCATTTGTAGCAGCGGAGTTATTATCATACTCAACTTGTACGAAGCTGAGCCGCCTCATCATTTGATTTCCAGCAACACTTGAGTTCCGCGATTCAATGATCGGCAGGAAAGGTGCACCCAGCCTTCTCATTTCAGCCCAGGCTTGAATTCCGTCTGGATATAGTGCAAGCCATTTTTGAATGGCAATTTGTTCCAGTTGTGTGTCGAAATCTCCAGCCCATGCAACCGGTGCATTTGATGGTGCGCCAATATTCCAGTCTGGATTTAATTCATTCTCATAGTCAGCCGGTGTATTGCTGCTTGCCAGGTAAGCTGTTATTCCTGCTTCATCAGCGGCAGGTCTTTCCTGCATCGACCGGCGAATTCCGGTTTCATATGCTACCTGACCGCTAACCCCCATGTCCCAGCCGCGAATAGCACCTTCGGCACGGAGCAGCCACACTTCTGAAGCCCTTAAAACTTCAATTGGCGGATTTCCACCAGGCAGCCATCGTGTATCCAAATCTGAGTAAATCGCATTCAGCGATGCATCCTTTTGTCCCGGTGTAAGTCCGTTTCTAAGGCCGCGGTAGTCATTAAAATCTGGGCTGGTTGGCACATTGAAGTATGTTGAAATCCGTGGGTCTTCATATCCCTGCAGTACCGATTGCATGGTTGCACTCATCCGGAATTCACCCCAGTTGGTAATTGTGTTCATGGGGTTCATGTTATTTTCAGTTGTGAAAACAAACGCATTGTCTGCATTCTCTTCAATAACACCACCGTTAGCAGGATTCACAGCAGCATCAGCCTGTTGTCTTGCAAGGCTTTCATCAGCATATACAATTCTCATTGCAAGCCTAAGCCGCAGCGAATTGGCAAACAGAAGCCATTGCTGAACATTACCGCTGTAAACGAGATCATCGTTCCCATATGCACTTGCTCCAAGATTGTTTTGTAGTACACCAATCGCACTATCCAGCTCCTGAAAAAACTGATTGTACACATCTTGCTGAGAATCATAGGGCACAGATGTCTGTCCGTTATTATACTCCGAATAAATGATCGGTCCCCATTGGTCGGTCATCGTATGAAAGATATTCACCTTCCACACTTTCGCCACAGCATTGAGTACGGGTAAATTATTTTCTTCAGTAAAATCTACAAGTGCTGCAATCTGTGGGCCGGGTGTTGCATAAATGTAATTCCATGCACCATTAGCCCAGCCACCTACCTGGATATACTGATCAGAGTCAAAGTTTTCGAAAGTAGTTGCAAAATATTGCGAATAGAGATCTCCGAAAAGACTCTTGCCAAGCTGCATGGGCCCGGCGTTACCCCTTACTCCATGAAACTGGGATTGTGCAAACTGTTGTCCGAGCAAGCTTTCATCGAGCTGGTCAGCTACCAGTTGATTACTGGGAGTATTCAGCTCGTCGAAATCTGTACAGGCATATATAAAAACTGCCAGCACAGCCATCAGCCCGAAACTTGTCCTTTTTAGATATGTTTTATTCTTAATCATAATAAATAATGTTTAGGAGTTAGAATCAGACTGTTAAAAGTCGATCTGAAGGTTTGCACCGAATGTTCGTGTTGTCGGCAGTGTGAACGATTCAAAACCTTCAGCAGCCGGAGATGTACCGACCATCAGATCCGGATCGATGTGATCGGATGCACGATAGATGAAGAACAGGTTTCTGCCTACAAATGACACGGTAATATTACTTACCGGCAGATTATCAGTAACCGATTCTGGTAAAGAATACCCAACTGTTAATTCCCTTAACCGGGTGTTCGTTGAGCTTTCCTGAAAAATCTCTCCCGCAGGAGCATTTCGGCCGCCAACTGCACGCCAAAAATTTTCGGCGGTGAACGGAGTGGACGGTGAAGTGCTTGTGCCCTGATATACAGCTGTTTCATGTGTCATGAAATTCTGGCCAAAAATCAGGCCGCCATCACGTCCTTCCAGAGTCTGTTTGGTAAGGCCATCGGCATAAGTGACAGCATTGGAGAGCGACGAGATTGTTCCGCCCTGACGGTGGCTGATCACAAAACCAACATTCCAGTTTCTATATGAAAGGTCTGAACTAATACCCCCTATCCAGTCTGGCTGAAAGTTAGCTGCAAGAACACTTTTGCCAGGTGTAATAAGAGGCACTCCTGTATTCGGATTGACCTGAACCCTGCCCTGATCGTCACGTACGTAACCTCTGGAGTAGACCTCACCGAAAGGCCTCCCTTCTTCAATAACAGCATCCCGAAGAAAATCACTTCCAATAGTAAGTCGGGGGCGTTCATCATCAATTGCAACAACCATGTTCCTGTTTAAACCGAAGTTCAGATCCAAATTCCAGTTAAATGTGGTCCCACGAACAGGAGTCGTATTCAGGGCAATTTCTATACCCTTGTTTTCTATATCTCCACCGTTTGTGAAAAACTGAGAGGCTCCCGAACCAACCGGAAGAGCTACAGTAAATAGTTGGTCAATGGTATTGGTTCTGTATGCACTAACGTCAATACCCAGTCTTCCCTGGAAAAACCGGATATCTGCACCGATTTCGTAAGCATCAGTCTGTTCGGGCCTAAGGTTATCAGCAGGTAATGTCCCGCTCAGTGTAATAAATCCACCTCGCCCTCCTGCGGCAAAACTTGCAGTTCTGACAAGCTGAAAAGGAGGTGCACTGCTTCCCACCTGGGCATATGAAGCACGAAGGCGGAACAGAGACACAACGTCTGGCATACTCACCAGATCACTAATCACGGCTGTCATACCTATAGATGGATAGAAATAGGAACGATTATCTGCCGGCAAAGTGGAACTCCAGTCATTTCGTGCTGTTACGTCCAGATAAATGGCATCTCTCCAACCGATTTGGCCAAAAGCGTAGAGGGAGTGGATATCCATCGGAGAACCGATACCATGGGATGAACTCACATTTTGTGTATTGGAAAGTGCAAAGAAATTGGGAAGTGTCATACCCGGATTGGAGGTGGTGTTTGACGAAAGTGATTCATTTCTTTGCTGCTTAATGTTGCCACCAAAGCTGGCACTTACCATCCAGTCTGGACTGACATCTTCCTGATAACGAAGCAGAAATTCTCCATTCCATTCAAAACTGTTTGCTTGTGAAACTGCATAAAATCCATTTGGTGCAATTACATATGAATCATTATAACGCTTTGTTTCACTCTCAGTGTTTAAACCATCATACGAAGCACGTACCATCAGATTAACTGTAGGCAGAATTTCAAGATTTAGACTGGCCATGGCCAAAACTCTCTCTCTTTCTTGAAAATCCAGGTTTCGGTTGATCACCCAATAGGGATTATTCCCTCCGTTTGAACCGGGATTAAAATAGTGCTGCAGCAGGTTTCCATTTGGATCCGTGTATTCAAATTCACGATAGTGCTGGGTTTGAATATTTCGCGGCATACGATAGGTGTTTCGAAGCGGATTTGCGAAATTTTCACCCTGAGGAAGCGGATTGTCGATATTCTGACGCATGTAGCTCAATCGGCTGTCCAGTCTTAGCCTTTCGTGCAGATCACTGGAAACACGTAACGAAATATTGTTTCTCTGAAGATCATTACCCGGCATAATTCCCTGAGCAGTAGTATAGGTGTATGAAAAAACGGTCTGGGTTCTTTCACCACCAATCTGAGCGGTCAGGTTCGATGCATTGTTGTAACCTGTTCGAAATACATCACTCACATTGTTGGGCTGAGGAGTCATTGAATATGTTTGTCCGGCCAACGGATGAGCGGGATTCGGTGTCCAAAACTCAACCTGCTGGCCATCCATTCTCGGACCCCAGGAAAACTCAGAACTTCGAGAGTAGTTTCCTGCTGTTCCCTGGCCATACTCATTTTGAAAATCTGTAAGAATATTAGCCTGGCTTACGGTAAAATTGTTGCTCAAGCTTACATTCACTACTCCCGCCTGACCACGATGTGTCTCAATCACAATAGCACCATTCTGGGCAGCACTACCGTAGAGAGCAGCAGCATTTGGTCCTTTGAGAACATCAATACTGGCAATATCATCCGGGCTGATATCCTGAGGGTTGCCCCGAACCGGCACACCATCCACTACATAAAGCGGCTGGCTGTCTCCTGATATGGAGCGATTACCCCGAAGAACCACCCTCGTCGGTGCACCCACACCACTCGATGCCTGGGTAATAGACATACCACCCACACGCCCTTGTAATGAGTTCATCACATTGGTATCTCGTGCTTGTGTGATCGATTCAGTAGATACACCTACCGTACTATAAGAAAGAGACCGTGCCTCTCTCTGAATTCCAAATGCTGTTACAACCATTTCTTCACCGACAACAATGGCTTGCTGTAAATCAACATCAATGGTTGTCTGACCATCAATGGGAATTGACCTTGTTTGATAACCTATAAATGAAAACACGAGAGTTCCTTCAAGTGAAGGCACATCAAGTTCATAGTTTCCATTTTCATCGGTTGCAGCACCTATATTGGTGCCCTGTACAGTTACTGTTACCCCCGGAAAGGGTTCCCCATCCGTAGTAACAGTCCCTGAAACCGTATTTTGTGCCTTAACATCGATATTCAAAACAAGCAAGAGAAGAAATGCCCCGAAAATCGACAATAGTGGTAGCTTATTTCTATTTAACATAGATACTCCTTTCTATCTGACAGTTATTTTGTTTTTTTGTAGCTGAAAACAGAAAGTACAAGGACAGGCAAAGAAAATGTAAATCAAGAAGTGCTAATATCTTTCCTGAAGCGAACAGATGCTTATACTTTAGTAATCAAATAGCTGGTTTATTTAGGCCTAACATACAAGTAGTACGAATACCCTGAACACTGCTTTTTGCAGCTTACACAATGTTAAATTGCATAAATATGCAACGACTATTAACATTTATTAATACTAATTAATAAGTCTTAACATCTTGTGTATTCTACAAAAATGATTACATCATCTCAACTTTATTTCATAAAGAATTCAT
>SLGL01000355.1 GCA_007123785.1 Balneolaceae bacterium | reverse complement strand
TAAATATAAGGGATGATGAGCAAAAGTGTGAGCAGAATTCTGAACTGATGATTATTGCTTGATCCACTTCTTGCCGACAAGAAAAGTGAATTAGAAAATCAATAAAAACAGTGCAAATAATAGTAAAATAAGCATGCAAACCCAGATAAATGTAAACCAGGGAAATTTCCATTTTGGTTCTTCCCCAAGCTGATCGTAGAGGTAATTTCGGAGAAGCTCGGTGTTTTTGGTATTTGCTTTGTAAATGGCATCGAATGCATCTCCAATAACGGGTAGCAGCCCGCCAATGAACTCGATTAGCATATTACGGATCATTTTCCGCTGTATCTTACCGCTTGCCCCTATTTTTCTCGCTTCATACAGAACATAGAGGGAAAGAATGAGTCCGGCAAAATCTCCTGCCACGGGAATCAATCCAATTAGTGGACTCAATCCAAAGCGAAAGTTGGTAAATGGAATCCGAATATTGCTGTCAGTGTAATAGCTGAAACGATCAAGGCGGTTAAGTGTGCGTTTGTGATCTGACTTGGAGAATGAGGTCAAAGTAATTGGGTCTTAAACAGAACATAGAATAATTAATATACGACTATTGAAATACAACACATTGGCAATATCTTATTGAATAATTTTTCTTTATAGAAGACTTCCGTACTTTTTAAAAACTTTCCCTTAATTATTATGAACTTGAATATTCATAGTAAAACCGCTTATTTAGGCTAGATATTTACTAAAAAATATAAGATAAAAACTTATGATAAGGTTGCTGATTAAAATGGTTCTTGGGGTGTTATTTGCAATGTTGGCATGTACTGCACAGTCTCAAACATATAACGTCCTATATGTTACGGGAGGAGGGCATCACGATTATGAAGAACAGGAAGAGGTATTGAGAAACAAATTGAGTGAACGACTGAATCTGGTATGGGAAACTGACTTTACAGCTGGTCAGGACCGAAATGATTATCGATTGGCCCGTTTTGATGATCCGGACTGGATTGAAGGATATGATGCTGTGATCTATAATATCTGTTTTGCCGATGTGACGGATAATGATTATATCGAGCGGATTACAGAGGCTCATTACGATTCAGGAGCAGCAGCTGTAGTTTTGCACTGCGCCATGCATACGTTTCGGGATGCTGAAACTGCAAAATGGGATAAATTGATCGGTTTGGAAACCTACCACCACGAGCGTCAGCAACGAACATTTAAAATCGAACCAATTAACCGTTATCATCGGGTTATGAAGGATTTTCCGGATGTGGCCTGGGTACAGCCAATGGATGAGCTTTATATTGTTACAAGAACCTATGATAATCTAATACCTTTAACCGAAGCATATGGGCCGGAAACTGAAAAATGGCATCCGGTTATGTGGCTGAACACCTATGGAAATGCCCGGGTAGTGGGTACTGCGGCAGGGCATAATACAGAGGTTATGCAAGATGATGTTTACATTGATTTTCTAGTCAATGGCCTGAAGTGGGCACTTGACTGAGACATAAGGTTGGGCTATCACAATCACGACTATATTTTTGAACAGTTTGACGGAGATTATCTCTGGGATATTCTCGCTGAAAATACCGATGACCGGTTTATTCTTCAGCTCGATACCGGACATGCCGCACTCATGGGTGAAGATCCTGTTGAATTAATTTACCGGCATCCCGGACGAACGGCATCCATCCACGCAAAAGCGTACTCCACCGTAAACGAAGAAGCGGTAATTGGTGAAGACCAGCTGGACTGGGCCGGAATTATCGAAGCATCCGAAACTGTTGGCGGTATCGAATGGTATATTCTGGAATATGAGATCGAAAATGTAGATCCGATCGAAGCTCTGGAAGCCTGTATCAACAACTTTAAAGCGATTCAGTGGGGTTAAGTTGTTTGGTTTTGAATTTCTTCAAAAGAAATGCAGAAATATTGCCCTGCAACAATTGTATCACGACAAAAAATATGTTTCATTTCAGGGATAAAAATCCTGAAATGTTGCATAAACCTGATTTCTGATATGATGCCGACCATTCAAACAACTCTTTCTTATTTTCTGTTCTGCACGTTACTCACCGGTTTTCTTTTCCTCAACGGGTGTGATGCCTCCGGGTCCGAAGATGAAGAATCTGATCCTGCACTTTCAGTCGGACATTATTTTACCGAAGAGGAAGGAGCTGAATTTCTCGACCGGATACGGGAGAAATATCAGACCGAGGAAGAGTGGGAAAGCCGGGCGGAACAGATCAGAAACCTGATTTTGCGAGGTACCGGGTTGGAAGAATTCCCCGAAAAACATGATCTCAATCCTCTGATGGGTGACGTGCGAACCTATGACGGTTACACTGTTCAGAATGTAGCGTTTGAAAGCCTTCCAGGTGTTTTTGTTACCGGGAGTGTGTACACACCGGTTGAAGCAGAGGGTACATTGCCGGGTATTTTAAGCCCGCACGGACACTTCACAGACCCCGGCGATGTTGGCCGCTACCGCCCCGATGCACAAAAAAGGTTTGCTGCCATGGCCCGGATGGGAGCCATTGTGTTTGCATACGACATGGTGGGCTACGGACAGCTTGAGGAGCTGGGTTGGGAACACCATCATCCCGAATCGCTGAGGTTACAATTGTGGAACAGCATACGGGCAACCGATTTTCTGATCTCACTGGGCGCCGACCCCGGCCGGATTGCCTCCACCGGAGCGTCAGGCGGCGGAAGCCAGACCTTTTTTCACGCCGCTGTGGACGAGCGTGTTTCAGTATCAGCTCCTGTGGTAATGGTTTCAGCTCATTTTTTTGGTGGATGTGTTTGTGAAAGCGGAATGCCTATCCACAAAGACGGTGATTTTCAAACCAACAACGTGGAGATTACAGCACTGGTCGCACCCCGTCCGCTCCTGCTTGTATCTGTAGGTGGAGACTGGACCAAAAACACCCCCGATGTTGAATATCCGCATATTCGCCATATCTATGAACTTTACAACCGTCCTGAAAATGTTGAATATGTACACCTGCCCGATGAGAATCACGATTATGGCGAGAGTAAACGGGCAGCCGTCTACCCTTTCTTAGCCAAACATCTGGGCCTCGACCTTTCCAAGGCTATCGATTCCGAAGGAAATCTGCTTGAAGATGACATTGTCATTGAAGAACAAAACGATCTCTATCCGTTCGATGATGAACATCCGTTTCCTGAACACGGTATCAGCCATAATGATGATGTGGTCTGGTAAATCAGAACGGATGTCCGGCAGACAGCAGTTTATTTCAGATGATGATCAAACCAGTCAAATGCTTCATCCTGCATTTCCACATTCAGGATATGATTAATGTCATAAAAGCGCTCTTCAAACTGATCGGCAACTCCTTCTTTTTGGTACACTGAAGCAATTTTTTCAACAGATTCTTTCATGCCCTCGAGCGGAAACAGGCCATCCCGCCGGCATTGTTGTACCATCAGAGGTTTCGGTGCCATCATACTCACAACATCCGGGATATCGAGGTAACGGTGCAGGCCGGGCACAAAGTGGACCCATGAATGCGTGTCGATATGATTTCTGAGCATCGGTTTTACAGTTGACATGAAACCGGAAACACATGCTGCCGAAATCCGTTCATCCAGCCCCGCCAAAAACAGCGACCGCCATCCGCCGAATGAAACGCCGATACATCCGATTCTGTCTGGATCCACCTCCGGCCTTGTGATGAGATAATCCACGGATCTCATATCATCCCAGCTCACAATACCCGGCCAGGTCATTCCGGTATAGATTAATGATTTAACCATTGTATTTGCTTTTGCACGGCAGCGTCCGTTCAGGTAGTTGATATCTTCTTCTGAATATGCTGAACGGTCCCAGCCGTAGGATAGGTCTTCATCCATCATGACACGGCGTTCTCCGAACATAAATGCATCGATTGAAATGACCACATAGCCCCTCCTGACCAATTCTGTAGTGGTGGGCCTTCCTTCATAGTTCACTATATGATAATCAATCATCCGCTGATCGTTGGGCTGCATGTCGATCACTTTCTCTTTTCCGTACAGAAACATGCCTCCATGAGAGTGTAAATCCACGATTGCCGGCGCGCGTCCGGTTAGCCCTTTCGGAATGTGCACATACGCTGGGACCCGGAAGTATTCAGAAGTAGAGAAGATCACTTTTTCACGGCTGTAATCATCGAACTCTATCTGCTCAACAACTTCAGCATCCGGCGCGACAGGTCCGGGCCGGTACCCATAAAGTTCCAACACTTTTTCCCTTCCGGCTGACTTAAACTCTTCAAGAGTCTGGAATTTATCATTCAAAAAGGAATAAGGGTAACTGTTGTACTCACTCAGTTCCTTTATTGTTGGATAGAAAGAACCTATATCCGGGCTGCTGCTTTGTCTGCTCAACATGGTTTCAACGTCGTTTCCCGGAGAAGCATTAGCCGCCGATCCGGAGTCAGCCAAAGAGCCGGCCGGATTCATTGCAAAGACAGCTGCACTTCCGGCTCCTATTATTTGAAGAAAACGACGGCGGTTTACCTGATTATTTTCCATCACATTTCAGTCTTGATTCCATGGAATCTGTTCAGATTTTTGTTTTGCTGAACAGTACTGATTTTATTGAACGTAATAAACACTGTGTGAAAAAAAGTGCAATATTAAGGTAATAAGGAGTACAAATTCAGCGATCTGAAACAAAAAAACGCCAGGGCTTCATTGCATCCTCTCCGGCATAGTCTACCCCGATACGGGGTGAGCGCTCAATGTCTGATTCTTTTACGCTGATTTCACGGTCTTCAATCCAGATTGGCGGCTTGTTCAGGGAAACGGTATTGAAACGGGTGGTGATCCTAAGTGCCTGTGTGAGCTTGCCGGGGCCATTGGCCAGGTTTTTATCCTCTTGAATATTTCGGCGTTTTTTGATGATATCAAGGCCATCAAGTGGTTGTATTGAACGGATCAGTACCGCATCAGCCAAGCCGTCTTTGTTGGTTACCACATTGAAAAGATGATGGATACCGTAACAAAGGTAGATATAGGCATGGCCGGGGTCGCCATACATTACTTCAGTCCTCCCGGTTCGAAGGCCATTATTGGCGTGGCAGGCTTTGTCGTTACGCCCGCAATAGGCTTCGGTTTCAGTGATAATTCCTGACGTAAATACTCCCCCAACATGGCTGCACAACACTTTCCCAAGCAGTTTTCTGCTCACATCTACAACATCGGGATTGGCATAGAATGAGAGAGGCAGTAATTTGCCGGGATAAATCATCATGAAATGGCGGTGTAGGGATTACGTTCGATTGCTGGTGCATGATCGAGATAGACATCCTGGTAAGCGCGTGCCAGGATGGAACTGAAGACAAAAAGAGCAGCAGAATAGAAAGCCCAGAATGCGAGAACAATCAGGGCGGCATACCCCTGGTAGAAAAACCGGTATGCAGTAAATGCATATTCAAGATAAATGCTGACACCGCTTCTGGCCAGTTCAAACAAAATAGTATAGGAAATTGCGGCAACTATGGCTGTCTTTACATTCATCCGGCGCTCGCTGATGAACCGGTAGATGGCATAGAAAAGCAGAAACGTGAAGAGTAGCGGGATGAAGCCGGTAAGCCAGTCTGAAATCCACCCGAGCTCAATCACAAGATCGGTGTATGGAACAGTATATTGTTCAAACGAAAATAGCGAAATAATAGAAACAGCCATTGTAAAGAAAATAAACACACCACCCACGATACCGAATGCGAAGAAATTGTAAATCAGCTCCATAGAGGCGCTTTTTCGATCCTGAATGTCGAAGACTGAAAAGAGTACATGCTTTAAGGTGTGGAACAAACCCTGGGCAAAAAACATGAGAATAATTAAGCCGATTATTCCGAATATCTGACGCGCACCTATAAGAGGTTCAATGAGTGCTTCAAGGGTTGCGGCTCCTTCAAAAACATCTCCGCTCTGTGCTTCATAATCAAAAGTAGGGAACAGTTCACGTCCGTAACGAACCAATTCATCGAATGCGGCATCAATTGATAGGATATAGCCGAGTATAGATGTGATTATCAGTGCAAAAGGAATCGCACAAATAAATAGGTTGAATGTAATTGCAGAAGCATTAAAAAAGACTTCTTTTTTAATCAGGAGTTTTCCTACGAGGGCAAAATACTGCCTGAGTTTTGATCTGTTTGATTTAGCCATCATACATCATGAAAATAAGCGGAACGGATTTTAAACCCAAAAAGGGAAGTGTATTGAGGCTGTTAGGTGTGAGAAAAGAAACTGTGCCCCTCCGGCAGCCGGTTCTGAAATCGATTGCCATTCTTGGATTAAGGATAAAAATCCCTGATGAATAGTCAGGGCACAGCCGTAAAAAATATCATTGTTTCGATGTGAAACAATGATAATTGATTTTATATTAGATTCCAAACTGATAGTTTACAGTACAGGTATTGGAGGACAATTAAAATGAAAAAAAATGAAAAATAGCAGAGATCCGGACTTTCCCGATTCATTTAACTGGGGTCAGTTTTTACCAGCACTGGCAATAGATTGTGTGATTTTTGGATATTCAGAAGATGGTCTGAAAATTTTAATTCTTGGGTATAAAAACACCAGTTTTTTTTCACTCCCGGGAGGTTTCATCAGAAAAAAGGAAGCCATTGATGATGCCGCTAAACGAATACTGGAAGAGCGCACGGGATTGAATGATATTTATCTGAACCAATTTTATGCATTTGGGAATCTGGAGCGGAGTGATCCGGAGCCCATGAAAATGATTATGGAAAATAACGGGTTCACACCAAGTAATGATCACTGGTTGCTACAGCGTTTTGTATCGTTGGGATATTTTGCTCTGGTTAATTATAAGCGCGTAAAACCCCGCCCTGGGTTTTTATCCGATTCTTGCCGCTGGTACGGTATTCACGAACTTCCGGAATTAATTTTCGATCATGCAAAAATGGTTGAACAAGCTCTGAAGATTCTGCGGAGGGATGTTTATAGCAAAAGGATCGGTAAAAACCTGCTTTTCGAAATGTTTACAATGGGAGAGCTGCAAAAACTCTATGAATCTATTTTAGATGAAAAACTGCACCGTACTGGTTTCCACCGGAAAATGATGAGATCGGGCCTTTTGAAACGTCTTGGTAAAAAAAAGACCGGAGGTGCTCACCGTTCGCCTTATCTTTATAGTTTTAGATCAGATAAACCGAAGCATACCATTAGTTAATTCTGTGATACAGCAACAACAGATAATAAATTTTTTTACCCTCTATTTTTTGAAAACGGCTGAATCATTTCATAGAATTCAACTATGAGTAAAAAGAAAAAACTAACACCGCTGATGCGGCAATATTTTTCGATCAAAGAGAAACACCCCGGCACTATTCTGCTGTTCCGAGTGGGCGATTTCTATGAAACCTTTGACGATGACGCCGTTCTGATCAGCAGAGAGCTTGGAATTACGCTCACCAAACGAAATAACGGCGGCGATCAGACTCCCCTGGCCGGCTTCCCTTACCATGCACTCGACACCTATTTGCCAAAGCTGGTGAAACGGGGTTATAGAGTTGCGATCTGTGAACAGACCGAAGATCCCGAAACAGCTAAAAAAGCGGGTAAAAAGGTGGTGAACCGTGAAGTAACTGAAATTACCACACCGGGTGTAACTCTCTCCGAAAAACTTCTTGATCATAAACGTAATAATTATATCGCATCCATTTTTTGGGCAGGAGGTACTGCAGGTATCGCCTTTTCCGATATTTCCACAGGCGAGTTTGCCCTGAGCCAGGTTTCGAAGAGCGAATTGGATTCTATGCTGCAATCCCTGCAGCCATCAGAAGTTCTGCTGCAGAAAAAATTCAAGAATAATTTGCCTGAACCAACGGCCCGTTACAATATTACCTTTATTGAGGACTGGGTGTACGAAGGTGATTACGGTTACAAACTACTCACCGATCACTTTAAAACACACTCACTGAAGGGATTTGGAGTAGAGGAGCTGGAGATTGCTCACACCGCCGCCGGTTCCCTGCTTCATTATATGCAGGAGACACAAAAGTCATCACTGGGGCATCTGCGAAGATTGTATGCTTACGAGAACACCGACTACATGTCTCTGGATGGTTCAACCAAACGAAATCTTGAACTAACCACCACCATGCAGGAAGGGGGGACTGACGGCACTCTGGTCTCTATTCTGGATGATACGGTTACAGCGATGGGCGGTCGTCTGCTGCGAAAGTGGATCATGAGGCCACTGAAAAAAAAGGAACCGATCGAGCGGAGGCTGGAAGCGGTGGAATGGCTCCATTCCCATCACGAACGGCGCAACGAGTTACGTGACGAAATGGGACAGATCGGTGACCTGGAGCGGTTAATCAGCCGGATCAGTGTGGGGCGGACCAATGCCCGCGACCTTAAACAGCTTCAGCTCTCGCTCTCGCAAATCCCTCGGGTGAAAATCCAGATTTCAAACGCGGAAAATGCCTTGCTTGATTCTATTAACCAAAATCTGAAATTGCTGGTTGAAGTGCAGGAGCGGATTAAAAAGGCACTTGTGGAGGAACCCCCGGCCAGTATCCGGGACGGCGGCCTGATTGCCGATGGTTTTGATGAAGATCTGGATGAGTTGCGTGAGATTGCGCGGAACGGGAAAAAATATATCGCACAAATCAAAGACAAACTGGCGAAAGAGTCTGGTATATCATCGCTGAAAATCGGTTATAACAAAGTGTTCGGGTACTACATAGAAGTAACCAACACCCATAAAGATAAGGTACCAGAGCATTTTATACGCAAGCAAACACTGGTAAACTCCGAACGCTATATCACCCCTGAGCTGAAGGAGGTGGAGGAGAAGGTGCTCTCGGCCGAGGATAAAAGTAAAACCCTTGAGGGTGAACTTTTTGAAGAGTTGAGGCAGTATGTCGCCGAGTTTGCCGATGATATCCAGCAAATTGCTCAGGCTCTGGCCGAACTGGATTGCCTGCAAAGTTTTGCCGAAGTGGCTTTTCGAAATAATTATGTACGGCCTGTTATCAATACCGAAGATGTCATTGAGGTGAAGAAAGGACGTCATCCCGTGGTGGAGAAAACTCTGCCCGCCGGAGAGCCTTTTATTCCGAATGATGTATACCTGGATAACAGTGAATACCAGATTCTGATAATCACCGGACCAAATATGGCCGGTAAAAGTATTATTTTGCGGCAGATGGGTCTGTTAGTACTGATGGCACAACTTGGGTCGTTTGTACCCGCTGAAAAAGCAGCCATTGGCCTGGTGGACAAAATTTTTACCCGTGTGGGAGCTTCCGACAATCTTGCCGCCGGAGAAAGTACCTTTCTGGTAGAAATGAATGAGGCGGCCAATATTCTGAACAACGCCACGCCAAAATCACTTATACTGCTGGATGAAGTGGGCCGTGGAACCAGTACGTTCGACGGACTTAGTATCGCCTGGTCACTTTCCGAATACCTTCACAACAAACCCGAAGTAGCAGCCAAAACACTCTTTGCCACGCACTACCATGAACTGAACGAGCTTGAGAGCCGATATGAACGGATAAAAAATTACAATGTGCAGGTGAAAGAGCACGACGGAAAAGTAATTTTCCTGAGGAAAATGGTTAGAGGCGGGGCTGATCACAGTTATGGAATTCAGGTTGCCAATATGGCCGGGCTGCCCGAAGTAGTGATTAACCGGGCCAAAGAAATTCTTTCAAATCTGGAAAGTCACACTCTTGATGTGAGCCACGAAGGGAACGGTGCTGTCCAAAAAACAGCGGTAAAGAAAGAAGCTGCAAGGAAAACGGTTCAGCAAGTGGAAAAACAACAGCAGCTCCCGCAGATGACCTTGTTCGATACGCACCTCGATCCAAACATGGAAACTCTGCTGAATAAACTGGAAGCCAGTGATCCCGAACGTATGACACCCATTGAAGCTCTTCTGTTACTTAGTGAATTAAAACGGCTGGCCAAATAATGATTCTTTATTCAGTTGGAATAATTACAAGTTTAATTGGAGTAGTCATTGTTATTTTTCCTTTTGCAACTCCTGAAACTGTTAATTGGCTTGGACTAAAAAAGGCTATAATAGCTGTCCGAACTGCTGGTTTTCTAACTATTGCAATAGGTATAGTTATTTGTATGCTTCCTTTGTAAAAGTTGTATGATAATGCGTATTAACCGAAGGCGCGTACTTGCTGCTGGTTTCCGGAGTTGCCTAATGTTGTGTCAAGAATGAAGTTTTCCCGTCATTTGAACGTTGATATCACAATAGATTATATTTATAGTTTTCTATTAACTCATAATCCTCCTGCTTTATATGTGCCGGACTTTTACCGTCTGAAACAATTGAAGGAATTATTTATCTTCATTATCCTTTTTATTAATGTATTCAGTGGTCGTAAGAATCCGGCAGAAGTCGATAATAAAACATTGTTTAGCCAAGAGGTTGAGTCAGTTTTACGGTACATTGCTGATTTATTGATTGCCGATAACTCTAATCTTTTAATAAAACATATACAGGTATGAATTGTTCACGTCGTTCATTTTTAAAAAAATCCGGAGTACTTGCATCCGGTTTAGCTTTGGGTAGTTTGCCATTTTTAAAATCATGTGCACCAGCCGAAGAGGATATCAGTGATTTCGGATTGCAACTTTATACATTGAGGGATGTAATTGGAGACGATCCTGAGGAAATACTTCGGCAGGTGGCAGAATTCGGTTACAAACAGATTGAAAGTTATGAGGGACAGCTTGGTATGTTCTGGGGAATGGGCAACACAGGTTTCAGGCAATATCTTGATGAACTTGGCTTAACCATGATTTCCAGCCACGCAAATGTATTTCAGGATTATGAGCAAAAAGTAGAAGAGTTGGCCGAGATTGGTGTTCCATACATCGTTTGCCCGTGGATTGGTGCTCAGGACACCATTGATGACTATATCGAAATGGCTGCCACATTTAACCAACTTGGAGAAATTGCAAATGAAGCAGGCTTGAAGTTTGCCTACCACAATCATGCTTATACGTTTCATGAGCTGGAGGGTGAAATTCCTCAAGCTGTTTTAATGGACAATACCGATCCCGATCTTGTGGAATATCAGATGGATATTTACTGGGTAGTGGCTGGCGGCCATGATCCCGTGGAATGGCTCCAAAGATATCCGGGTCGTTTTACATCTTCACATGTTAAAGATTTTGCAAATGGAGAAGAACCGGAATCTGTGGTGCTGGGTACAGGCGAAATCGATTATCCCCCGCTCCTGCAATTGGCCAGGGAAGCTGGAATGGAATACTTCATTGTAGAACAGGAGGCCTACACCAACACCACTCCTATCGAAGCGGTGAGAGACAATGCAGAATATCTGAGAAGCATTGAGTTCTGACACACTTGATGGTGATATTTAAAAGATCTACTATTCGAATTGAAATAACGAATGGGATTTTGACATTAATACAGCTTTGGTTTGGGTGACAGAGTTCTGTTACCTTTCACTATGGTACAACATTCCGCCAAACATATTGCCGACCGCATCCGCCTGATGATCACAACCAAGCAGTTTCAGGTGGGTGAAACGCTGCCATCTACCCGTGTACTGGGCAAACAGCTTGGCACCAGCTTTCATACGGTACGGAAAGCGTACCAGCACCTTACTGAGGAGGGACTGGTTGAAAGTGAACAGGGGCGTGGGTTTATCGTCCGGAGGCAAAGTACAACCCTGGACAAATCCGAACGGCTTGAACTGGGTGCATCCAAAATGCAAAACCTGATCGAAGAGTTGATCGGTTACGGACTGGATGAATCAGAAGTGGAGGCCATATTTGAAGAGCAGATCAGCTTTATGGAGTGGCCTGACCGAATTCAGAGTATCGCAACTGTCGGAGAGACAATCGAGCTGGCCAAACTACTTTCAGATTCTATCAAAAATCAGATCGGGGTGAAGAGCAGCACACTTAAAGCGGATAATTATGACGAGGCTGTCAAATACGATGCTCTGTTTGTGCCGATCTACCTGATGAAAGAGTTTCGAAATCTCGGGGATTCAATCCGGATTTTACCTGTGGTTTTTCATTATGATGCCGATGTTCTTCTTTCCATTATCGATCGTGCAGGGCTTGAGGCGATCGGACTGGTAACTGCAGATGAAGACAGCATTCCTAAAATTATCAATGAACTGAAAACTTTAATTCGCTTCGAAGGTTCGTTTGTGGCTGGTGCAACATATGGAAAATCGCTGCCGCTCTTTGTACGAAACACCGATCTGATTGTTTACACACCTGCAAGTGCTCGTCTTGTGGAGGCAAAAATACCTGAACGGAACCGAATCAAACTGGAATATATTATCTCTAAAAAAAGTGCCGATGCCATCCGGTCTGAGTTGTGGGATCAGTAGGCAAAAGTGAAGAGGCTGAAGGTGATTTTCAGGTATGGATATAATACATCAGGATGGAATCATGAGCAGAAATGTGGTTATTTTGTAATGCAAAAAAATTGGCATTTGCCTTTTCACTTTTGCCTTTTCACTTTTTACCTTCTACACCAATGAAAAAGATCAAAAAATTTATCAGAGAAGCAATATTCGCACTTGAAGCGGAAATTGAGACGGTCCGGGAAAAGCCATCCACAGAGATTTTATTTAATGGTAAACAACTAAAATCCGGCTCTGTCGAATATTACGATTACAGTTTTGAATGCCACCAGACTGCTATCCGATTTGCAGAAGAGATCAAAGCCACAGTGGGTGAGAAATTACTTACGATTCATCCAGTTGCGTTTGAGGACAAGACCGCTGTGCTGCGGTTTCCCGATAATGTAGGTGAAGAGATCAGTCAGGTTCATCTGGAATGGGAAAACGATTTTGTACTGAAACGAACACTATCGGAAATCATGAAACTTTCGGATGAGGATGCAGATGTAGAACAAAGGCTGAAGCGTCTTTTTCTGCCAAAAAGTGAATCGGTGCCATCTGATCAGCCTGTTGTGCAGGACGGAAACCGGAATGCCGCCCAGCTTGACGCCATCGAGAAAGCGATGCAGCGCCGCACACTTTTCATCTGGGGGCCGCCGGGGACAGGAAAGACCGATACACTCGGCTACATTATCGCCAACTATCTGAAGCAGGGGAAGTCAGTACTGTTTGCCTCCAATACCAACCGGGCGGTGGATGTTGGGTTGCTTAGTGCACTGAATGCCGTCCGGGTGTTGAGTGTTCAGGTTCAGCCCGATAACATTTCCCGATTTGGAGAGACAGCTCTAGAAAGTGATGAACTGGAACCGTACCAGTTTGATATCCAGAATGAAAAAATTGTTGAACAGCGAAAGCAGGAAGCTGGTGAGTGGATTGAATTGATGAGCAAACGGGAGAAGCTGCTCCGATCTGTGGAAAAACGTTTCAAAAAAGGAAAAAAGCCTACATCAAACCAGGAGCTGGAACTGAAGCTGATTGAGCAGAAAATTAAGGATTCTGGTGGAATAGAGAAGCTGGAGGAACGAATTCAGGAACTGTCTTCCATCAAAGAGAGGAGAGAGTTGAGGAAAAAACAACTGGTGGCAACCACCCTGGCTAAAGTATGCACCTCCGACCTGTTTCATGGTCTCGATTTTGATGCGGTGGTGGTCGATGAAGGCTCGATGGCAAATCTGCCCTATTTAATGGTCCTGGCCTCGCATGTAAAATGGCATATGGTGGTGGTGGGTGACCCGATGCAGCTACCGCCCATTGCTCTCACGGCCGACAAAGAAGCTCGTGAATTCCTGGAACGGGATATTTTTACGACAGTTTCCGATGCAGAAAACAGCGAACAGCTTTTTTCCTGGCATGATAAAAATCCGGAGTTTACCTCTTTTTTCGACACACAGTACCGGCTGGAATCGTCGTTGGCAGATGTGATCAGCACGGTGTTTTATGAAGGCAGGCTAAAAACCGGTAAAGTAAAACAGGCTTCTCTGAATCAGCTTAATGACCGGGCGTTTCATCTTGTGAATACTTCGAAGTACGGCCCGTTTCTTGAGCAAAAAAAAGGGGAGCGTGGGTTTAAGCCGATCAACATGGTTCATCAGGAAGTGGTGGAGCGGCTGATGAAAAACATGGAAGGACGGGGGATTTTTATGGAGCAGGTGGGAATTATTGTTCCGTTTCGAAGCGTAGTGTACGATCTGAGAAACCGACTTTATAATGCGGGCATACGAAATGTGGAGGTGGGCACCATCCACACTTTTCAGGGAAGAGAGAAAGACTACATCATTTTTGATACAGTGATGAGCGGTGAACAACAGCGTGGAAGACAGCGGCATTACTCCGTCCGGCCTCTTGATGAGCAAAAGAATGGTCTGAGTGTACCCCGCCTGCTCAATGTGGCGTTTTCCCGGAGCCGACGGGAGCTTGTGGTGATTGCCGATATGAACCATATCCAAAAAGTGTATGGAAACAAATTCCTCGGTCGTCTGCTAAACCGGATGCGCTAAACCTGAATGTTGGGTTTTTATCCATTAGGTTGGGTACGGTATTGTGTCAGATACAAAGCAGCGTAATAAACATAAACCCGCCCAAAAGGGATTCATTCGGGACGATCTTTCTTTTCTGAAAGTCACGAAATGCTGAAAATATTCGAGTTTTTTAATGAAAATAGTGCATCTTTAAAGGTATCGGCTGATATACCGGAAGTGATAGTTGTTCGGTATCATAGGGACTCCGGGAAATTATGTTGAATATCAGCGAGACCCCCGTATTGTATTGGTAATCAGAGTGAGTGTACCCGAACGTATCATTTTACTTTCGAACTCAGGGTTTCTCGCAGATGAATCCACATTGAGTTAAACCCACTCTCTCGGCTTTTTTAAAACATCAATCAGTTCAGCCTCTCGTGTTCCCGGCTTCGCATGAAAATCGTAATCCCAGCGGACCCTGGGGGGCAGGCTCATGAAAATGGATTCTATCCGTCCTTTGGTTTTGAGACCGAAAAGGGTGCCCCGGTCATGAATCAGATTAAATTCCACATAACGCCCGCGGCGAATTTCTTGCCAGTAGCGTTGCTTAGTGTTGTAAGGAGCATTCATCCGTTTTTTTACGATGGGGAGGTACGAATGGATGAATGCATGGCCCGTATCTTCAGTGAAAGCATGCCAATCGGTAAGTGAGCGCTGGTCATCTTCTCTTAAATAATCAAAAAAGAGTCCGCCTACTCCGCGTGCCTCCTCCCGGTGTGAGTTATAGAAATACTCATCGCACTGTTTTTTAAATTTTGGATAGAGATCGGCACCGTGTTGATCACAAGCGTTTTTGAAGGTCTGATGAAAGTGACGTGCATCCTCCTTCCAAAGGTAGTAAGGGGTGAGGTCGGCACCACCGCCAAACCAGCCATCAGATCGCCTGGTCATTTTTTTATCATCATAGAGCTCAAAATAGCGGAAATTGGCATGAACCGTGGGTATCATCGGGTTTTCCGGGTGAATGACCAGAGAAATACCGCCCGCCCAAAACCAGCCTTTGTCTACGTTAAAGTGTTTTTTGATTGGATCGGGCAGCTCACCGTGAACTGTCGAAATGTTAACACCAGCTTTTTCAAAAACCTCTCCTTTCTCAATTACTCGTGTATGGCCTCCACCGCCTCCGTCACGTTGCCATTCATCTTCCCGGAATTTGCCTTTTCCGTCAATCTGTTCTAAAGCCGTACAGATTTCATTCTGAAGGTTGCGGATGTATTCAGTAAACTTTTTTTTAATGAGGCTCATTTATGTATTTGTTTAATTGCAGCAAGCGTGCAAACTTTTTGCCTTCCCTGTAAATATTTCCTGGTCCTCGTAGTTTCAACATATCAATGCCTTGCTTAGAAAAAATCTCATGACGTGAAATCCGGGGTGGGTTACCTCATTCGTTGAAAATTATATTTTTTGAAGATAGAGAATCTGTCGGCATTTGATAAAAAAACCCGCTCTGAATAAACGGAGCGGGTTTTTGATTAAAAGTACTCGTCAACAACGAGTGGATTTAATGTCAAATCTGTTACACAATTTTTGTGATCAGTTCGGCAGTTCTAGCGGAATATCCGGCTTCGTTGTCATACCAGCCGATTACTTTTACAAGGTTTCCGTCCACTTTGATGGTGCCGCTATCGAAAATACAGGAGTGTGGGTTTCCGATAATATCGGTAGAAACCAGCTCCTCGTCACTGTATTCCAGAATGCCTTTTAGATTGCCTTCAGCTGCTTTTTTGAATGCATCCAGAACAGCATCTTCGGTAGTACTCTTCTTCACAACAGCTGTGAAGTCTGTCAGAGAACCCGTGAGAACCGGTACACGGACAGCACCACCGTCGAGTTTGCCGTCAAGATGCGGCAGTACAAGGCCTACAGCTGCAGCTGCACCGGTTGTAGTAGGTACAATGTTTACAGCGGCGGCACGTGCACGGCGAAGGTCTGAGTGAGGGCCATCAACCAGTTGCTGATCTCCGGTATAAGCGTGGATGGTGGTCATAAAGCCTTTCTCTACGCCGAAAGCTTCATCAAGAACTTTTACCATCGGGGCAAGGCAGTTGGTTGTACAGCTTGCATTGGAGTAGATCGATTTGTCCTTGTCAATTTGATCATCATTCACGCCCAGTACGATGGTTTGTACATTGCCTTTGCCCGGAGCACTGATGATTACTTTTTTAGCACCGGCATCCAGGTGTTTCTGGCAACCTTTGTCATCACGAAAAATTCCTGTGGATTCTACAATTACTTCTGCCCCACGCTCTCCCCACTTCAAGTTTGCAGGGTCTCTTTCGGCAGTAACTCCAATTTTGCTTCCGTTTATTACAAGATTATTCCCATCGGCATAAACTTCACAATTGAATTTACCTTGTACAGAATCGTACTTAAAAAGATGAGCAAGTGTTTTTGCGTCAGTCAGGTCGTTAATTCCAACAACTTCAATATTGTCACTCTGTTGTTCCAGGATAGAACGCATCACAAGTCTTCCGATACGTCCGAATCCGTTAATCCCTACTATAATTTTTGCCATAAAATGTTACTCCTTTACTATTCAAAATTTTCTGCAGTTGCAGTTGAACTTATTTAATATAAAATAACTGTTTATTCGTTCTCTGTCCATTTTTTGACTAAAGAATAAACCGGATTTTAGTCTATTTTAAGCTGAAAGCGCTTTTAATTGTATTTTGATTTTTGCGGCTCAGATATAGTCAGATGGTGAAAATTAAATTTCTTCTTCGAGATCGTCGGGCGGAACTTCGCCTTCGTCGCTGATCAGTTCATCTACATCAGCAGTAGGATCATCATCTTCGTCCTCATCATCAGTTTCTACCGGTGCTGGTTTCTTCTTTACTTGGGCTTTGGCTCCTGCACGCCTTAGTTGCATCACAATGTCGAGATTGTCGTTATCAATAGCGATGTTCAGCGCTGTATCTCCGTTTTTATCCTTCAGCCGGACGTTAGCGCCGTTATCAAGCAGGAATTTTACGATTGCAGAATGGCCTTCTCTTGCAGCCAGCATCAGCGCAGTCTGTCCCCAGCGCTGCTGGGTATTGATATCGGCTCCGGAGTTTACAAGCAGTTCAACGGCTTCCAGGTGGCCCTCCCTTGCTGCCACAATAAGAGCAAGGTTGCCGATGGGTGTGCCATTTTTAAGCAGGTATTTCATAAGTTCAAGGTTTCCGTTTTCAGCCGCCCGATTCAAAGCGGTCCCACCCATTTTGGTTTGAAGGGCAGGGT
>SLGL01000024.1 GCA_007123785.1 Balneolaceae bacterium | reverse complement strand
CCCTCATTTTCTGCTGGCTGGAGAATTTCAAGTGAAAGCTTTATGCAGGATGTCGACTTTCTCAGTAATCTGAGGGTGAGAGCTTCATGGGGTCAGCTTGGCAACGAGCGAATGAGTTCGAATGAACGTACCGGGCTTCATGCTTTCCTGAACAGCTACAACCTGGGGCTTTCTTATGACTTTGGTGACGGCCCGGTACCTGCAACCGGTGTCACATCTGCTGGAAATCCTGATATTTCCTGGGAAACCACCACAATGACTAACATAGGTTTGGACATTGGGTTACTTGAAGACAGGTTAGAAATTATTGCAGAATATTTTTGGAATTATACAAGTGATATACTTCTGGTTTTACCGGTTCCCGGATCAGTTGGTATGGGAGCTCCCTTTCAAAACGCTGCTGATGTATCGAATAACGGATGGGAACTCGAAATTAATTATCGTGGAATTCCTTCCTCAGATGGAGGATTCCAGTATTCTGTTGGCTTGCACTTTTCAGATGTTGTAAACACAATTGAAAGCCTGAGTGGACAAGGCCCGTTTTACCCGGATAAATTCACAGTTTGGGCAGAGGGATATTCGATTAATTCATTACGTGGTTATCGTTCCCCTGGTATCTACCGAACTCAGGAAGATCTGGATAATTATCCTACGAGAAGAAGCCCGAATGCAGGTATCGGAGATGTTATTTACAGAGATTTAACTGGTGATGGAAACCTCACAGCAGCATTATATCCTGAAGGAGATCAGGAAGTGGTGGCTAATGAGGATCCAAGATATGAGTTTGGCCTTAATTTTAGCGCTTCATACCGAAATTTCGATTTCAGCATGTTCTGGCAGGGAGTAATGGAACAATGGCATATGCTCGACGGAGCCCTGGTGCAGGGACCAAACAGCCAGAACTTTATCCCGCAGGAGATGGCCGATAACAGATTCCATCCTACGGAAAACCCCGATGGAACCTGGCCAAGAGTTATGGTAGGTGCCCAGGTGTGGAGTAACTGTGCACAGTGTATGTCTGATTTTATGCTGGAGGATACCAAATATGCCAGGCTGAAGAATATAACAGTTGGCTACACAGTGCCTCAGCAGCTCATTCAGAATTTACGTCTCTATTTCTCCGGGGAAAATCTGTTGACTTTTACACCCACCGGGCTGTTTGACCCAGAACTGCCAAGAGGAAGAAATCAATTCTATCCTCATTCGAAAGCAGTGCGGTTTGGTGTAAACGTCTCCTTTTAAACAACATTTTTTAATCTCTGATAAGAGCCAATTTATGAAGAAGAAAATAATTCTAAGTTTACTTATGTGTACTGTTGTCATATTAGGATGTGATAACGGGTTGAATATAGCTCCGACAGACTCGGTTACACAAGATTTCTACTGGAATCGAGTTGTTGATGCAGAACAGGCTGTGAATGGAGTATATTCACATATGGATGGGCGGACCATGACACTGGATAACCGTACTGACATCGCTTTCCAATTGTATGCAAGCAGCCCCATAGTTCCATCAGACGGTATTGTTTCCAGTACCTGGAACCGTTATTACAGCGGGATAAGAAAAGCAAATGATGTGGTTGCCAATATTGACCAGGTTGAGGTGGGCAATCTGGAAGTTCTTGAAAGGCTCGAAGCCGAAGCAAGATTTCTCAGAGCGTATTACTATACCCAGTTAACCAGCTTGTATGGTGATGTACCTTTCCCTCTCGAACCCTCTGAAATCAGTGATCATCTGCCGAGAACAGACCGAAGTGAAATTGTCGATTTTATAATTAGCGAATTAAACTCGATTATTTCTGCAAATGCTCTTCCTGTAAGCTACAGCGGCAGCAACGTAGGACGGGCAACAAATGGTGCCGCTGAATCATTGCTGGCAAGAGTAGCCTTGCGAAATGAAAGATGGCAAATTGCACGCGATGCTGCACTATCTGTCATAAACAGTGGTGTTTACGAGCTTTATCCAAGCTATGAAGCCCTGTTTCATTACGAGGGTCAAAACTCATCAGAAGTGATATTTGACCGTCAATACTCATCTTCCGGTACCAATTATAATGCATTCAGCCTTTCTGCATCGTCCATTGGCGGAGGTTCAGGTGTTGAGCCTGTTCATGATCTCTATCTGCTATACAGGCTTGATGACACCGAGTATAACATTGAGGATTTTAATGATCCCTCAGAAGCCTATGAGAATCTTGACCCTCGCTGGGGATACTCGGTTTTCTACACGGGTCAGCCGATCGGTAACAGCATTTATGATTCCAGCCCCAATAGCGGAACTCCGGATCAGGTTGGTGTTACAGAGACAACCACTGAACTCGGTTATAATCTGAAAAAGTATATCGATTATGAAAATGATAGTTCAAGCCCGTCAACAGGTTCTATAAATATGATTCATATCCGTTATGCGGATGTTTTGTTGATGTATGCCGAAGCCAAAGTTATGCTTAACGAGATTGACCAATCGGTATATGATGCGATCAATGAAGTAAGGCAGCGCCCAACCGTAGAAGTGTACACGATTGATGAGACTACCCATCCGGATGCAGCATCGCTGATGCAGTTTATTATGGATGAAAGAGCTCGTGAACTGGCTTTTGAAGGCCTGAGAATCTTTGATATGTTCCGTTGGGGAATTGGAACTGAAGTAATGCCCGGCACGGTTTATGGTGCACATTACCAAAACAGTGCTGGCGAAATATACCTGATGACGGCTGGTTATTCCCGGTCATTTAATGAGCAAAATCATCTTTGGCCACTTCCTCAGGATGAGATCAATGCCAATAGCTCTATTTCAGGAAATAATCCGGGGTATTAATAAACTGACCCTTTAAATTATATTTGCAGTAAAATCAGCACCTGCGAACTCTTTTTAGTGTTCACAGGTGCTTTTTTAATTTCAAGAGTTAAATTTTCAGGAATTGACCCATTATTCAAATCTTTTCCTTAACATCGTTCTTTGTTCTTTTACCCTCACACAGCCAAGTCTTTTAGTCCGAATATGTCATAGTGTTGTGTCAAGAATGAAGTTTCGCAAGAAACCCGTCCCGAAGCGTCGGGATTTCCTTGTCACCAATGGCAGTAAGAATGGAATTATATAGCCTTTTTGAAGAGAAAACATTGCGGGTTTTCCCGTCATTTGATCGTTGACATGACAATAGGCAACTTTTGATAATTCATATAAAATATTGAATGATAATTACTTGCAAAAAAATATTTGGATGAGTTATCCGGTTTAGGGTTTCGATGCAAACCGATGAATTTTTTTATTCAAATAAAATCAGAAATCAATAGATAGCAGGCCTGAAAACATGAAGCCAGTACTTAACAGATGGCAGTACCCTACCCAAAGTATTCTATTATTCGCAATCATTACTCTGTTCGCTGCCTGCGATAACACAGAAGTTTTGGTTGAAAAGCCTTTGCCGGAAGACCTTATAGCATATTTTTCTCCGCCCGAAGAGTTTGCTGGTGAATACGGGGATTACCGCTCTCCCCTTATTTTTGATTCTGGTGAAGAGGTGCAGAACGCTTCCGACTGGGAAAAAAGACGCGGGGAAATTCTTGATCGCTGGCACGGTTTGCTGGGTGAATGGCCTGAAGTGCTGACTAACCCTGTAGTAAACTACATCGAATCGGGCCAGCGGGAAGATTTCATACAGCACAAGGTTGAATTTGAAGTTGCACCGGGATGGATGCGTGACGCCTACATTCTTGTCCCAGATGGTGAGGGGCCTATGCCTGCTGCTGTAGTTCCCTTTTATGATGCCGAAACAGGTGCCGGGCTGGATCGTGAGCTGATGGATTTTGCTTACCAGTTAACCAAAAGAGGGTTTGTAACCCTTTCTTTCGGGAGCGATCCGCGCTCGAACTACTTTCCGGAGGAAGCTAACGCAACTCTGCAGCCGCTTTCATTTATGGCCTATATGGCAGCAAATGCTTACCAGGTTTTAGCCAATCTTGATGAGGTAGATCCTGGCAGAATCGGAATCGTGGGGCATTCATATGGAGGTAAATGGGCGATGTTTGCATCAGCTTTATATGACAAATTTGCAATCGGGGTATGGTCAGACGGGGGCATCGTTTTTGATGAGAGCAGAGGAAATGTCAACTTTTGGGATCCCTGGTATCTTGGATATGAATCAGGTGATATTGAAAGGGATTGGCGCGGAATTCCGGCGGAAGAAAATCCCCGTAGAGGTTCTTATAAAGTGATGATAGAGGAAGGCTGGGACCTTCATGATCTCCATGCCCTGATGGCACCTCGTCCCTTCCTGGTTTCGGCTGGTTCCGAAGACCCGCATGAACGCTGGATACCGTTAAATCATGCAATTGATGTAAATAAAATACTGGGATATGAAAACAGAGTAGCCATGCAAAACCGGCCCACTCATAGCCCAAACGAGTATTCTAATGAAATTATATATCGTTTTTTTGAACACTTTTTGAATTAAAAACAGCAGTAAACGATATTTTGCACCATTATGAAACTTTATATGAGTGTACTGCTGAAATAATCTTATCTCTTATCTTATGAAGAAGATATCTGTTGCAATCGCAATACTGTTTATAGTAACAGCGCTGTTTCAGGAGTTATCTGCCCAAAGCGCGGATCGGGTGCTTGTCCGTTTTCACGACAATGGAGAGCTTCTAACAAACCCGGGTAAAGGATTTATGACCTTTCAGCGTTTTGAAGGAGACCCGGCCAATGCGCTTGAGGGGTGTTGTGGTGATTTCCGGGAAGAGTATCCGTATGAAGTGCTTACCGATGAGTATGGGAATTTGATGAACGAAAATTACCCTAATACTTCAATGGCTTATCTCCGGTTTTACTGGAGATTTCTTGAACCCGAACAAGGCCGGTACCGATGGGATATTCTCGACAGGGCTCTGGCCACGGCTCATGAAAGAGGGCAAACGGTGAAACTTGCGGTGATGTCACACGGCTCTCCGTACCATGATGTCCACGATGTGCCTGACTGGTACAGGGAAATGGTTGGTGAAAGAAGGGAATGGGCGTTTGACAGTTCTGTGAATGCGTGGATGGTAGACCCTGAAGATCCTCGTTATGCTGAATTTTACGGCGGGTTTATCCGAAAGATGGGGGAACGGTACGACGGGCACCCCGGTCTTGAAGCTGTTGATACCCGTATTGTCGGGGCCTGGGGCGAGGGTGCCGGATCATCCATGCTTACACAGCCAACAAGAGAGGCACTGATTGACGCATATTCGGATACGTTCAAAAAAACGCCGCTCATTATGCTGCTTACAGATAAGAAGACCAATATATATGGTATGTCGCAAGCTGATATGGGATGGCGGGCCGACTGCATGGG
>SLGL01000182.1 GCA_007123785.1 Balneolaceae bacterium | reverse complement strand
GATGCCGGGAATGGACGGGATTGAGGTGCTTGGCAAAATCAAAGAGTTGAAACCCGAACTGCCCGTAATTATGATTTCCGGGCACGGTACCATCAAAATAGCAGTGGAAGCTACCAAAACAGGCGCTTTCGATTTCCTGGAAAAACCACCTGACCTGAACCGCCTCCTTATCAGCATCCGCAATGCACTTAAGAGCAGTGAACTCGTGAAGGAAAACCGTCAGATACGAAGCCAGCTTCACGGAGAAACCTATATTATCGGGAAAAGCCCTGCCATCGAACGGATCAAACAGTTGATAGATAAAGTGGCTGTGAGTGACAGTCGTGTACTTATTACGGGTGAAAACGGAACCGGAAAAGAGCTGGTGGCTCGGGCTCTGCACAAAAAAAGCAGGCGAGCCGGTAAAAAATTCGTGGATGTTAACTGTGCAGCGATTCCTTCGGAGTTGCTGGAAAGCGAGCTTTTTGGCCATGAAAAAGGAGCATTTACAGGGGCCACATCCCGCCGAATCGGAAAGTTTGAACAGGCCACTGGCGGCACGCTCTTTCTGGATGAAATTGGAGATATGACTGCTGAATCACAGGCAAAAGTACTGCGTGCACTTCAGGAAAATCAGATTGTTCGTGTGGGCGGCAGTGAACGTATTGATGTGGATGTTCGCGTACTATCGGCAACGAACAAAGACCTTCAGGATGAAATTGATCAGGGATCATTCCGGGAAGACCTGTTTCACAGACTAAACGTAATTCCAATCCATCTCCCGCCACTGCGTGAACGCAGAGATGATATTCCTGTCCTGGCTCAATGGTTTCTTACCCGGTTATCTGAAAGGGAGATAGTTTTTTCCGGTAAAACATTTTCTGATGAAGCGCTTCAGGAAATGAAAAGCCTGGACTGGCCCGGAAACATCCGGGAGCTGCAAAATGTGGTGGAACGACTGGCTCTGCTCTCGGCGCAAGACGAAATAACCAAAAAAGATATACAACAATTGGTTGTCCAAAAGAAAAAGCCGAATGAACTGCTGGATAAACTGATCGATGTTACCGATTCATTTCACGAATACAAAGAAGAGGCCGAACGCATGTTTCTACTCAAAAAGCTCGAAAAATACGACTGGAATGTTTCCGCTACCGCCGATGCTATCGACATTCAGCGGAGCCACATTTACAATAAGATGAAAAAATACGAGATCGAGAGGTAGTGCCAAGTCAAAAACAAAATATGGAGAAACTTGCAATGTATTTCTCATTTAATAATCTATTCAAGGCGGGATTTATCAGAAAAGAATCAGTCTGGATTTTACCTTGTGATAATGGCTGATAAATAATGAATAACACAGCAGCAGCTATAATTAAACTGAATAGCCGGTCATACTACAAATTTCAAAATTTTTAAACCCCAAACTTTAAATCATACTAATGTCTGCTAAACTGATCGACGGAAAGAAAGTTGAACAAATCACCATGGATCTCCTGAAAAAAGATGTGGAAAACTGGGTGGAATCCGGGAACAGGCGCCCTTTTTTAAAAGTCGTTCAGGTTGGTACAGATCCCGCTTCTTCCACTTATATCGGGGCCAAAACAAAAGCTTGTAATAAAGTTGGAATCCAGACAGATACGACTCATCTTCCCGATACGGTTTCTGCCAAAGAACTGAAAGCGGCCATCCGTTCATTCAACGAAGATGACAAGATTGATGGAATTTTGGTACAACTACCTCTGCCATCGCATCTTTCATCGCACGATGTGATCGAAAGTATTGACCACCGCAAAGATGTAGATGGCTTTCATCCGATGAATGTGGGCAGGCTTACAGTAGATCAACCCACCTTTCCTTCCTGTACACCGGCCGGTATTTTTGAACTGTTCCGTTACTACAGCATTCCCGTGAAAAGTAAACATGCCGTGGTTGTAGGTGCAAGCAATATTGTAGGTTCACCGATGGCCATCATGCTTTCCCGGGAAAATTCATCTGGTAAAGCCACCACCACCATCTGCCATAAATTTACACGCGATCTCACCACCCACACAATTTCTGCCGATATTCTTGTAGTAGCAGCAGGACAGCCCAATCTCATTAAGCCTGAGATGGTGAAAGAAGGGGCGGTTGTAATTGATGTAGGTATCAACCGTATTGCCGATGAAACCAGCGAAAAAGGATACAAACTCGTGGGTGACTGTGATTTTGAAGGGATCAGAAAAAAAGCGAGCTGGATTACCCCGGTGCCTGGTGGTGTTGGCCCCATGACCGTGGCGATGCTGATGAAAAACACTCTTCTGGCTGCCAAAAAATCGATTTATTTTGAAAATTAGCCTGCTAAAAAAGAATGTAAAATATATACCTTGGCGCTTTTTGAAAGTACGTCAACATTCATTATTTCGTTAAGTAATTGATAATATTGATAATATTGATAATATTGATAATTCAGGCTGAAAAATTACTTTAATTCATGAATTATATAACTCCAATTTTATTTAGTTTTTTACTGATGATGAGCGCATGTACTGATCCTGGCCGGATGGCCGATAATCCGTTTTATTCGCCGAGTATGCTACCGCTCGAAGCCCCGGACTTCGAACTGATCGAAGATGAGCATTTTCGGGATGCATTTATCGACGGAATGGAATTTCAGCTCGATGAGATCAGAGAGATTGCCGATAATTCCGAAGAACCCACCTTCGGAAATACGATTGTGGCAATGGAGCGGTCGGGTGCACTGCTGAACCGTACACAACGCGTATTCTTTAATCTGACATCGGCTCATACAAACGAAAAGATTCAGGGAATTCAGGCGGAGTTTGCACCTAAATTTGCCGCCCATTCTGATGACATCTACCTGAACTCAGCTCTATTTAATCGGGTGGAAACTTTGTATGACCGTCGTGATGAAATGCAGCTCGATCACGCCTCTCTGAAACTGCTCGAAGATACTTACCGTAATTTTGTGCGGGCTGGTGCACAACTCAGTGAGGAAGAGCAATTGCGCATGAGGGAGATTAACGAACGAATTTCATCGCTGACCACCGAATTCCAGGAAAAGCTATTGGATCTGACCCGCGAACGGTCTGTTATTGTGGAAAATGAGGAACTGCTGGACGGGCTTAGTTCCGATCGCATTTCCGCGGCAAGGGAAGCCGCCACAGAGCGTGGTTACGAAGGAAAGTATCTGCTTTCTATCATCAATACAACACGGGTGCCTATTCTCACAAGCCTGAATAACCGGGATTTGAGACGTGAGGTTTGGGAGGCATCGGCATTCCGCGGAGTGGGACAGGATGACGGAATAGATACCCGGCCGATTGTACTGGAGCTTGCAGAACTCCGGGCGGAACGTTCTGAAATGCTCGGATATCCAAATTATGCAGCCTATGCTCTGGAACCTCAAACCGCAGGCTCGCCAGATCGTGTGCTGGAGATGCTCAGCGATCTGATTCCTCCCGTCATCAGTAATACAGAACAGGAAGCGGAGCTGATTCAGGAAAAAATGAGAAAAGACGGTATTGAAGATGAATTGCGCCCGTGGGATTGGGAGTACTATGCTGAACGGGTGCGTAAAGCCCGCTACGATATTGATGAATCTGAAGTGCGCCCCTATTTCGAGCTGAACCGGGTTCTGGAGGATGGCGTATTCTACACGATGAACCGGCTATACGGCATCACATTTGAAGAGAGAGAAGATTTGCCGGTTTATCATCCTGATGTACGGGTATTTAATGTTTATGATAATGACGGCATCCAGCTTGGCTTGTTTTATGCTGATTATTTTGAGCGCGATTCAAAACGCGGCGGAGCCTGGATGAATTCGTTTGTTGTTCAGTCTAACCTGCTTGGGCAGCGGCCTGTGGTGGTGAATGTGCTGAATATCCCGCGTCCGGCAGAAGGCGAACCGGCGCTGATTAGTTTTGATAACGTAACAACACTATTCCATGAAATGGGGCATGCTGTTCACGGACTCTTTTCTGACGTGGAGTATCCGTCACAAGCGGGAACTTCAGTACCGCGCGATTTTGTGGAATTTCCATCCACATTCGAGGAAGACTGGGCCATCCATCCTGAGGTTTTGAAAAACTATGCCATTCACCACGAAACCGGCGAACCGATCCCCGAAGAACTGCTGGATCGGTTGATTGCTGCCAGGGAGTTTAACCAGGGGTTTGAAACGCAGGAATACCTGGGCGCCACCATGATAGATCTTGAGTGGCATCTGCTTAATTCTGAGGAAATTCCATCGGATGTGGAATCATTTGAGGAAGCGGCACTCAGTAAATATAATCTCGACCGGGAAGCTGTTCCCCCGAGATACAAGTCACCCTATTTTGCACACATTTTTTCCGGAGGATATTCGGCCAATTATTACGCTTACATCTGGAGTGAAATTCTTGCAGCCGATGCGTTTGCTTTCATGGAACAGCAGGGAGGCCTCACTCGTGAAAACGGCGATCACTATCGCGAACACATTCTTTCTCGCGGGGGCAGTCTCGATGCACTGGAGCTCTACCGAAATTTCCGCGGAGACGATCCTGATGTGAGACACTTGCTGGCCAGGCGAGGCCTTGATGCTGACTAAGATTTAATAGTTCTTGAGTTTGTGTAATACCAAGAGAAATCAAGGAATGGATAAAGCGGTCAGAAAAGAGGGTACTGTGTTAATCTGCGATATTCGCCACTTCACAAGCTTGTTCGAACGCCGCGACCCCATTGAAGCAGTTGAATTTGCCAATTCGGTACTGGCACGGCCCGGTAACGAAGTGGAGAAAAATAACGGAAAATTAGATCGATTCATAGGAGATGGGTTTCTGGCTCATTTTGGGATCCTCGGGGAGCATAAAAATCATGTTTATGATGCGTGCAGATCGGCTATTGTAATGCGCAATGCTTTACAGAAAATTAACAATCAGCGATGAAGCGATCGAAAAATTAATAGAACACGTTGATATGATAGAATGTGAATACCCCGCAAAACTGATTGAAATCTTAGATCAGGTACGAAATTTTACAGAATACACAACAGAGTGTTTCGAGAAATTTCCAGAGGATAAGTCGGTTCATAAATGGCTTTGTTCATCTTCTTTGAATATCGATCAGCTACTGTCTACTACCCTGATCCAGTTCGCCCGATTTGAAGGATTCATCAATGAGGATAATGAAATTGTTGACAGGGTGAAATAGTGAGATGTAATTGCACTAAATTGTAAGTTGACTTGGGGGATTAAACTTTCAAGAGTTCTGAAAAAAATAATTGACTAAATTATTTTTTGGTATTCTGATTATTGTTTTTTTTGTAAATTATTTAATATCAATACTTTTCTTATTTTTGAAAACAGAGCTTTTTAAGCTGAATTTATTG
>SLGL01000092.1 GCA_007123785.1 Balneolaceae bacterium | reverse complement strand
TGATCGACGATATTTATTCCGTATTCATTACGAAACTCCGGTGTTATAAAAGCAGGAGTTTGGTTATCTGTAATGATATGGATAGTTCGAATCCAGGGGGCAAACCTGCGTATTGATTCGATACAGTAGCGAAGTTCACCGTTATCTAAAAACCGGGTTTTATCCCGGCCAGTGGGAAGAGAAAGTTCGTGCTGAAGGGATAAACTTTTTAGTATTTCCTGCCTTTTATTTTGATGTTCAGGGTCACTGCCGTCTACCCAGGTTATTACCGCATCAACGGCATCGCTTTGTTCCGGTTTTTTACTCATTCTGCAGGTTTAGAGTTCGGTATAAATGCTATGTAAACCTGTCATCCAACGTATGCCTCCGGTGAATCTTTTTTATCAGTTTGAATTTTTCTCCAGGTTTTTCACGAATTCATCCATATATCGCAGCAAGTCCTAACCGGTATATACCTGCATTATGATCGTCATCCCGGGTGATATGTTCATCACTATTCTTATGAGAAATAAAAACTTTTGAGGGTCAATCAGGAAAGATCAAGAAGAGATCTGATTGAAGCTTCAATTTTTCCCCGCTGCTTTTCACTGAAATTTTCGAACCCCTGGAGGCAGGTGAATTTTATGCTTCCTTCCCTGACCTTTTTTAATTTTCTTTGAATAAAAAATGAAAAATCCATTTCACCATTAATCATAATGGAGTCCCGGCTGTTTTCCAGAACGGCGTGGTGATTTTTAATTTCAAGATGGTTGGCTAAAAAGATGGCAGAAAACTGATCGGTACTCCTGAATTGAAATTTAATATTATTCTCAAATAAAGCGGGATTCTCATCAAAAAATTGTTTCAGGGTAGCTCTGCGCACCGGATGCGGCACATGTGGAGCTCTGAAATACTGGTTGTCGAATCCCGCAAGCATTGCCGACCTGATCTGAAGTAAAAGGTGCATTGAACGTGTAATTCCCAACAGATGCTTGGCCACGTAGCTCACAATATTATTCAGTTTGATCCGAGCTGTACCATACTTTTTAATCGGACTCCACCTCCCCCGTAAAACCACTTTCCCCTCACTAAAAAAATCTTTTGGGGATACGGCGCTCGTCAAAACAAAATCATCATTGAAATAGATAAAATACGGTGCAAGGCAGGGAATTCTCCACAAAGCCGATTCAATCGTACGGGTATTGAAGGTGGGAAGTGCCCATTCATATGTTTCAAAGATCTCTTTATGATCAGTAATCGTTACGCCAAGTTCAGACTGAACTTGAGGGGTGAGAAAATCGGGTATCTGATTATCGGTAAGCAGATGAATTTTTCGTATCCAGGGAGCAAACTTGCGAATGGAGGATATACAGAACTTCAATTCCCCGTTATCCATGAAACGGGTATTATCACGACCTGTTATAAGTTCGTTTGTTTTCTCATTATTCTCCGTTTCAAGTGCAAGAAGTCTTTTTTCCCGATGAGATTCGTTATTACCGTCAACCCACGTTATAACGGCATCTATGACGTTTTTCTGTTCTGGTGTATTACTCATGCTGTAAATATTGTCTATCAATATTTCAATATAACGATATTTAATTCATGATCTTATAAGTCGCGTTAACATCACCTTTATTCATATGACTGCTTCAATTTTTTCACAGATTCATCCATATGTCGCAGCAAATCCCATCGATACATACCTGCATTATGGCCGTCATCCCATGTAATTTTAAGCGCATGATTGCCAATCGATTCAGCCGAAATGATTTTGAATGTTTGTGTTGGTTCAACCAGAAAAAGCTGCGGTTCAAAACGCCCCATCATATCATGACCTCCCCTGCACGAAACACAGGGACAGTTTTTTCTCAGGCCAAAAAGAGAAAACTTGCTCTGGTGACCATCAGCCCAGCCTAAAGTAAGCGTCTGTTCACTGTTTCCCACATCTACAGATACCGGTATAAATCTTTTCTCCATTTCACAAATCAGTTTGCAGTTCGCATTTACGCTTAGTAACATATCCGATTCAAAAATACGTTCAAAAGATGTGGTTTTTAACCTTTTTTTTACTTTTTGTTGCATTTTCCGGAGCCTACGCCGGTAACCGGACATGGTTTTCTTTTGATCTGCTCTCCAAATCAAACATCCTGAATGGTGTTCTTATCATTCTGATCTTTTTTACGATCCTGATGATCGCCTATGCTCTCGGCTTTTTCCCACAATCTGTGGCCGCGCCTTTTATGATGAGTCTCTATTCCCTGGTTGCAGGTTTTTTTCTTGGTTATGCATTGCGGTTGATGAATCATCGCCAAAAAGCAGGCAGTATTCTCTATCAACACCGTTCTTTCTGGATTGATCACGCCCCAAACTTCCTGGCTATCATACTGATTATATACGGCCTTTACCGGACAGCCATACTGATCGACCTGCCAGTAACCGGCATCCGGCTCACATCGGGTATTTCGCTGATGTGTTTCGGTTTTTTTACCTGGACACTTAAAGTGGTACCAGAGTTTCGTTCAAAGGGAATTTTATTCCTCGATCGCTTCATCCACTGGAATGAAGTGATCGCCTGGCGCTGGCAGAGTGAAACCATTATCGGTATTGAGTTTATAGCTGGCAAAAAGGGCAGTGAAGAACGAATCAAAGAGTTTTTCACCTCAATTCCCGAAGATGAAAAAAAGGAGATTGAAGTTGTGCTGAAATCTAAAATGGATGAGTTTTTTGAAGAGCGCAAAAAAAAGCTCTTCAAGGAAGAAGATTGACCTGCTTATTCCAGCCTGCCATGCTCAACCATAATACAGCGGTTTTCAATATATTTGAAACCGTTCTCTAAAGCCAGGTTTTTTGACTCGTTGATGCTCACTCCAGGCTGTGTCCAAACCGGAGGTTTATTCCCGGTTTTTTCCGACCACTCCAGGATATTTCTCATCATTTCAGGTGTATGCCTCCTGTTGCGGAAAATATTGATCAGGTCGATGTTTAAATAATCAGGAATTTCATTCATCGAAGAGTAACTCTTTTCGCCATGCACTTCCGATTCATTCGGATTAACCGGGATGATCCGGTAACCGGCATTCTGCAAATAACCGGTAATTCTGTGACTGGTTCTGTGCGGTTTTGACGAACAGCCGATCACGGCAATGGTTTTAGTTTGATATAAAATATCGTTAATAGATATTGGTTCTTCAGGTGATAACGGCTTTCTATTCAAAATTCTGCGTAAAAAAGGTTAACTTTAGAGATCAATTAAATATATAAATAAAAGAATAGGAACATTTTGTCTAAAGCAAAAGACGGTGATACTGTAAAAGTTCACTATACTGGAACATTGAAAAATGGAGAAGTATTTGATACTTCGGAAGAAAAGGAACCTCTTGAATTTACCCTCGGCGAAGGCCAGCTTATTCCCGGATTTGAAAAAGCAGTTGTTGGTATGGATGTGGGAGATTCAGCAAAAATAGATATCCCAACTGATGAGGCATATGGAGAAGCAAGAGAAGATTTAGTCATCAACGTACCCAAAGACCAGCTTCCCGAAGGAGTTACACCAGAAGTTGGAATGCAATTACAAGTAAACCAGCCAAACGGTCAGCCTGTACCTGTAAGAATTACCAAAGTCGGTGATACTGACCTGACGCTTGACGCTAATCATCCGCTCGCGGGTGAAGATCTCACGTTTGATATCGAACTGGTTGAGGTTGTATAATTTTTAAACATCAGAATGCAAACCGGTTGATTGAAGTATCAGTTAACCGGTTTTTTTGTGTAAAAATCATTTTTAATGGCAGATTTTCATAAAAAAAGTATTGTTAGCATCACCTGTCCGCTGGGCCTCGCTCCTTTTCTCGAGAAAGAAGTCAGGGAATTTGGGTTCTCCATCAAAACAAAACGGGAAACCGGCGTTGAGGTGGAAGCATCCCTGAACGATTGCATCAAACTCAATTTTTGGCTTCGAACCGCTCACAGGGTCCATTATCTTGTGGATGAACAACATATTGCGAACCCCGATAAACTCAGGAACTGGTTGAAAATACTTCCGTGGGAAGAATGGTTTTCGCCCGATGGATATTTTACGGTAACCTCCCGGGTGGATCATCCAACCATCGAAAATGACCAGTATGCCAACCTGGTTGTGAAAGATGCCGTGGCAGACCGGATTCGTTTCAAACAGGGTCGGCGGCCCGACAGTGGTTCAAACCTCAACAAAGCTGTTCTGTTTCTATATTGGACCGGAGAAGAAGCACGTATTTTTATCGATACTTCCGGCGAATCACTCTCCCGGCGAAATTATCGGACATCTTCTACTTCCGCCCCAATGCAGGAAACACTGGCCGCAGGAATTACAGAATCAACCCGCTGGGAGCCCGGCCAACACTTCATCAATCCGATGACCGGCAGCGGCACTATTGTTATTGAAGCCGTAATGAAAGCTATGAACCGCGCGCCAGCTTCCCTTCGGAACAATTTTGGCTTTATGCACCTTCTGGGTTATGATGATGAATTCTATCAGGCGATTCGTTCGGATGCAAAATCCAGAGTGAACCGAAATCCCACAGGCAAGTTTATCGCCACGGATAATGACCCGAATGCCATCATCACGGCAAAAAAGAATGCACAGACAGCGGGTGTAGATCACATCATCGAGTTTGAAACCTGCGATATTTCCGAGACATCTATTCCTGAAGGAGATGGTGTAGTTGTGGTTAATCCCCCGTACGGTATGCGCCTGGGTGACGACCGGGATCTGCGTCCGCTCTACAAACAGATCGGGGATTTTATGAAAAGTGAATGTCCGGGTAAAACAGGCTATGTATTTACCGCCAATATGAAACTGGCCAAGAAAATTGGGCTGAGAGCGTCAAGCCGCACACTTTTTTTTAACTCAACACTTGAATGCCGCCTTCTGGAGTATGAACTTTACAGGGGCAGTAAAAAATAGTTTTGGTGTATAATTCAGGTTAAACCAATAAAAAAATAAACTCAATTTATGGACTTAAAAGTATCTGATCAGACATTTATCGTTTGCGGAGCAAGCAGCGGCTTCGGCGAGGCTATTACCCGACAGCTATTAATTGAAGGAGCGAAGGTTGTGGTTGTGGCCCGACGCGGAAACGAATTAAGAGAAAAGTACCGCCATTTTGAAGAGAGGACAGAAATTATCGAGGGCAGCCTGATCTACAGTGAAACCATCGATAAAATTGAGAATGCTGGCAAAAAAGATGACCTCCACGGAATTGTTCTGAATGCAGGTGGGCCGCCAACTGGTACTCCGCTCCAAACCAATATGGATGACTGGGACGCCGCCTGGCAGCTTGTTATGCGTTGGAAAATTGATCTTGCCCTGCGCCTGGCTCCGCTGTTTGTGGAAAAAGAGTATGGACGGATGCTTTTTATCGAAAGCAAATCAGTGAAAGAACCGATTCCGGCCCTAACACTCAGTAACTCGTTTCGCGCAGGTGTTGTAGGATTTGCAAAAACCCTGTCGCAGGAGGTTGCACCGAAAGGCGTTACTGTTAATACAATCGCACCCGGTGCTCACGAAACTCCGGCTATTGACCGTGTGATCAAAAATAACAGCAGTATGAAAAATATTTCCAGTGAAAAAGCCAAAGAGCAGATGGAGGCCGGTATTCCGGTCAGGCGAATGGGTAAGGCTGAAGAACTTGCTTCCCTCGCTGTGTGGCTTCTCTCTCCTCACAGCGGCTATGTGACCGGGCAGACCATAAGTCATGACGGCGGTGCTATTTCCGGCTTATTCGGTTAAAAATTGATCGAACAACATCGTTCTCCTATGAAAATTTTCCAGAAACAGATTTCACTGACCCCGAAACCACGTGGATTTCATCTGATCACACGGGAAGTTTTAGATCAAATCCCGGAACTGTCGGATGTGAGCACCGGCATTGCTCACGTCCACATCAAACACACCAGCGCAGGCCTTACGCTTAATGAAAATGCCGATCCCTCAGTACGCCGCGATTTTGAATCTCACTTCAACCGGATGGTGCCGGAAGATACCTCCCTGCTTGAGCACACACTTGAAGGACCCGATGACATGACCTCTCACATCAAAAGCTCTATTCTGGGACATTCGGTAACCATTCCCATTTTCAGCGGTCAGTTCAATCTGGGTACCTGGCAGGGGATCTATCTGTGCGAACACAGGAACCGGGGAGGGTCAAGAAAAATTGTGGTAACCGTGATTGGGAGCTGAAATGAGCGTCAATAAAGATTCATATCAGCAGGACCATTCTATAACAGCTTTTACCATCGGAATTGCAGTAGCTGTTACGCTGCTCATCACTACCGACAATCCGTTTATTGGAATTGGTGCCGGCCTGGCTGTTTGGGCCGCCATTCTTTGGTCCGGCAGGATATTCGCGAAAACACGTACAGATAATTCAGAGTAAATTCACATCATTTCCCGGTAAATTAACCCGGACCTGGATTATCCACATTTCCTCCATATATCAGAACAGATAAATTCCTAATTTACTGTCTGATCATCAGTGAAACTTACTGGATTTACATTACTTTCAATTTTTAAAATCTCACAAATATCTCCAATCGTACCCATGAAAAACCTTAAAATAACCACCGTACAATTTGAAAACAGAAGCCTGGATAAAGCATACAATCTTGGTCGAATAGACCGGTTATGTGCCGGTGCCGCAGAAGAGGGTTCAAACGTTGTCGCTTTCCACGAATGTTGCATCAGCGGGTATACGATTGCAAATTCACTTTCCAGAGAGGAGATGCTTGAACTTGCAGAACCGGTCCCGGACGGCCCGTCAATTCAGAAGCTTATCAGGATTACGGAAAAATATGGCATCCATCTGTTGGCCGGATTGTATGAGAAAGATGAAGATCAGAAGCTGTACAACACATATGTTTGTGTAAACGGAGATGGCCTGGTCGCTTCCTACCGAAAGATGCACCCATTCATCAGCAGCCACCTGTCGCCGGGCAACCGCTACTGCCTGTTTCAGATCGAAGAGTGGACCTGTGGAATTCTGATCTGTTATGACAATAACATCATCGAAAATGTAAGGGCTACTAACCTTTTGGGAGCCGATATCATATTTATGCCACATGTAACCATGTGTACACCCTCCACCCGGCCAGGTGCCGGTTTCGTAGACCCTGAACTATGGAAAAACAGACAGGAAGACCCTACGTCTCTCCGCCTGGAGTTTGACGGCCTGAAAGGGCGCCAATGGCTGATGAAGTGGCTCCCGGCCAGGGCTTATGATAATGCTGCTTACGTGGTTTTTGCCAATCCAATCGGAATGGATGAAGACCAGTTGAAAAACGGCTGCTCAATGATAATTGATCCGTTCGGAGATGTGATTGCCGAATGCCGCAAACTGGATGATGATCTGGCCACAGCCACCATCACCGCTAAAAAACTGACCGATGCAGGCGGCCACCGCTACAAAAAAGCACGCCGCCCCGATCTCTACCGTGAAATAATTGGTGCAAAGCACCAATCCGAACAGAAAGTAGCCTGGCTGAACGACGGTAAGAAGTAAGCTCTTCTGTTTTTGCTTTGAAAGGAATAATCCTCACGATTTGTTTGCTGGAAAGGCTGGGCGAAACCTGAGCATCCACTGGATCTTTCAGCATTGGATTTATGAGAAAATCGCCTTCTTTTCACCTTTTTCTAAAGTTACAGACACTTTTTCGCAAGAAACCCGCAATGTTTCCTTATTAACAATGGAAGTAAGAATGGAATTATGCAGCCTTTTTGAAGAAAAAACATTGCGGGTTTTCCCGTCAATTGATCCTTAAAACGACACTATATTCCTTTTTTCAATTTCAACATCCGCGTAATGAGATCCTGCTTATAGGGCTGCACCTCTTCATCCATCTGGGAAACGTGCTTTACATCTTCCACCGAGTAAAATGCATTTGGAGCGTATTTACCTACAATATCAGCCAATTCCTGCCAGCGTTTGCGCTTGGAAACGGTAAATATAATTTTTACCGGTCCATACTTTCCTTCTCCTGAGAGTTCGGTTACCCGAAAGTTCGCTTCTTTCAATTTTTCCGACAGAAAGGCACTCTCTTGCCCCACAATTATCCTGAAAATCTGGATGCCCATTTTCATCTGCTCTTCAATGTACATCCCGATGAAGTTTCCGGCTGCAAAACCGCCCGCAAAAGCTACATAATTCATCCAATTATCGAGATTCTGGAATATCTGGGCCACGATAATAATCCAGATCAGAACCTCAATAAATCCCAACAGTGTGGCTTTCATCCGATAACCCTTCGACACAAACATGATCCTCAATGTGCCAATACTTACATCAAGTATCCGCGCAAAAAAGATGAAAAGCGGAACATACGCAGCCGGTATGACTTCGAATAGCAGAAACAAAATAAGATCCCGGTATCTGTTTTATGTTAGATATATAGCAAAAAAGGATACCGGCAATGAATGCGGGTATCCTTTTTCAAGAAACATGTTCCGACAGATCGAAACAGCGGAGGGGGAGGGATTCGAACCCTCGGTACCGTTTTCACGGTACACACGCTTTCCAGGCGAGCCCATTCGACCACTCTGGCACCCCTCCATTTTTCAAACAGAACAGAAAGATACCGGTTTATAAATCTACATTCAATAACAACTGCCGGAGAAGTTACCTTGAAATTTTTTTTGCAATACTTCATACTAAACATCAGATCTGTTCAAAATGTTTTGTAAAGAAACCTGATTCCAAGAGTGAACAGGGATATAACGTCTTTACTCTAAACAAGAAAACCTTTGCACAGGTGGATGAAGCAAAAATGGTTAGTTCTCTAACCTCCATTTCGTTTCACGGGTATCCCAACACCTGAATTTAATTGCAGAGAAAAAGTGGGAATATCAATATCTTTCACGGGAAACAGACACTTAAAAATACCTCAATTTAAAAATATGTCTCAACAACCCGTTGTAGGCCTGGTAATGGGAAGTGACAGCGACTGGCCCACCATGAAAGAAGCTGCCGAAATTCTGGATGAGTTTAATGTTTCCTATGAAAAGAAGGTGGTTTCAGCCCATCGCACTCCCGATTTGATGGCAGAATATGGTGCCACAGCACGTGAAAAAGGTCTTAAAATAATTATCGCAGGTGCCGGAGGCGCAGCTCATCTGCCCGGAATGCTTGCTTCCTACACCACTCTCCCTGTCATTGGCGTACCTGTCAAAACCACTGCACTTGGCGGGGTTGACAGCCTCTACTCCATCGTACAGATGCCTAACGGGGTACCGGTAGCCACCGTTGCCATCGGGAAAGCAAAAAATGCAGGGCTGCTTGCCGTGCGAATGCTGAGTATGGAAAATCACGATTATGCGAAAAAACTGAGCAAATACCATCAGTTGATGGCAGAGGAATCGATCAACAAAACAAAAAATCTTATTTGAAAAGCGATGAAAAAGTATTTTTCCGTTCTCATTATAATGATAATGCCTTTATTCACATTTATGATGTTTTCCTGCGGAGGCAACGAAGAAGAGGAAGGGCTGACAGAGTTTCAACTTAACCACGGAATTGGCCCCATAACCGAAAAAGTGGAACTGGGTGAACTGGATCTTGAAAAAGCAGAACGCGGGCAACAAATTTTTGAATCTATATGCACTGCCTGCCACCAATTGGATGCAGTGGTAACCGGGCCTAGGCTAAGAAATGTCACCGAGCGAAGAGAACCGGAGTTTATTCTGAATTTCATCCTCAACCCCGTCGAAATGTCCAAAAATCATCCGGTCGGACAAGAACTTTCTGAATCGTATCCCGGTCAAAAAACAAATCTTGGCCTAAATGAGGAGCGTGCTTTTGAAGTGCTTGAATATCTGAGAGCCGCAGCTAAAAGAGAATTATAAAACCGGGCCTGAAACATCCTCTGTGTAAACCGATTTGTATGAATAAAGTAGTTAATATCGCCATCATTATTTTACTGGCAATTTTCATCTCCTTCAGAATTAATGTAGCATGTAATGAACTTGCACGGGAGAAACAGATTGAAGCCCCTCAAGCGGACACCAAAATTGAACTGCCTGCATTTTACACAGGTGTTTTGCCTTGCGCTTCCTGTCCCGGTATTCAATACTGGCTGATTCTGAAAAAAGATCACTATGAAGAGATCAGCCGTTATCAAGACCGGGATCCCGCAGATTTCTCTAAAACCGGCCTTTGGACCCTTGCCAATGATACGCTGCGTATTCTTGACGATGACCATCAAACCGTAAAAATCTTTTTATATGATGATGACGTACTGGAACTCCTCGACAGAGAGGAAAACCTGATTGATACAGTACATCCGGAATCGATCAGGCTGACAAAATCAACTGAATCACGGTCAATTTATCAGCAACATCAAAAATTAAAAGAAGAAGGCGTGCGTCTTATAGCATCGGGAAACGAACCGTTCTGGTCTGTCCGTATTGAGGGCGAAAACAAACTGAACTTTCTCACTCCCGATTCCACTCATTCTTTTGATATAAACAAACCTTCCGGAAGTGATGATAAACTGAATTATTCGGCAGAACAGGATTTTGGAAAGTTTCACCTGAATCTCGAAGAAAAGTACTGCCAGGATACGATGAGTGGCTACCTGTTTACCCACACAGCCACAATCGAAATTGCTGGAAACTCGATGGATGGCTGTGCTGTGTTCCTGGATTAAAAAACAAGTTCACTTCAGCGCGGAATTAAACTCAATAATCTGTCTGTAGGCTTCGAGTACGGCATCAGTAGTTTCGAAGTCCAGGTTTTTGCTCACATTTTTCACCCCTCTTGTGGCATTATTAGGTGAAAATGGCAGTTTCACATTCTTCAGAGCTTTGATATCACCGCCTGTATCACCAATGTAGGCCATTTCGCTGAGGGAAATCCCGAGAGATTTTGCCAGTAATTTCATACCCTGAAGTTTGTTATTACCCGGCATCAACACATTCACAGATACATCTGTGGTGTGAATTTCGAGATTCGGGTAGTCGCGCTCTACTTTTTCTTTGATGATAGGATAGGCCTTTTCAATCACTTCTCGCTCTGACGCTACAATACCGGCATCCATCATTTTGGCAAATTCAAGATAAGATCCGGGAAATTTCGGCAATATTTCAGAGGTGAGCCAATCCTTCATCTCGCGGATAGGATCGAGAACACCATCGTGGCTGCTGAGTGCGGTTTCAACCCGGTTTCCTTCCCAGTGGTAAACACCTGCACTTTCAAAGACAAACGGCAGGCGTATATCCAGCCACTGTGCAACAGCTTCGGCATAAGGGTGGGGGCGACCCGTACAGATTGTGAGCGGAGGAATCACTTCTTCAGATCTGCTTTGAATATTAAACCTTCTGATCTCCTGAACCGCCTCCCACTTCGGGCTTCTGAATGGATAGGAAATACAACCGTCTAAGTCGGTGACAAATAATTTAATCATAAATTGATTTTATTCGGATTTTGGCTCTTTTTTTAATCGCTTCTTAACCAGGTCTCTGTCTGAAATACTGTCGGGGAAGAACAGAGTTACCAGCAAAAACAAAATACCCAGGGAGAGTAAAATCTGGTATTGATTTTTATAATCGGCGAACTCCTGAGTTGAAAATTCACCCCGCTCAAGTTCATCGAGCTTGGAGAAAAATGGCTCGATATTGTCGCTGCCCGATCGTATTTCGTAATATTCGCCACCACCTGCTGCAGCTATGTCGCGCATGGTTTCCGAACCGATCCGGGTAGTTACGGTGTTACCCTGAGTATCTCGATGATAACCTTCTAACTGCCCGTTATTGTTGTAGATGGGAATGGGCCCGCCTTCCGGGGTGCCAATCCCTACAGAAAAAATAATCACCCCCTTGTCGATCAGCTCTTGCATTACGGAACGGTAATTTGGCCCGTGATTCTCACCGTCGGCCACGAAAAGTAATACATTGGCGGCATTACCCTGGTTCTCCACAGATTCAAAATTCTCCATTGCCCTCTCCATTGCTGAATGAAAATTCGTACCACTTGTTGGCATCTGATCTGTATTGGAAATATCAAGAAGCATACGAAAAGCAGAATAATCGGTTGTAAACGGCACTTGAACAAAAGCTTCATCAGTAAAAACCAAAAGACCCACACGGTCACCCTGAAGACGGTTGATCAGCCGGTTCAGTTCAAACTTGGCTTTATCGAGGCGGCTGGGACTTACATCCTCCGCATTCATACTGCGGGAAAGATCAAGCGCTACAAGCAGATTCACCCCCTTTCTCTGAACTTCTCTGACCTCAGTTCCAATTTTAGGCCCTGCAAGCGCAATGATGAAAAAAAACGAAGCCGTCATCAGAGAAAAAAGGCGTATTTTGTCACCGGTTTGCCAGAAATTTTTACGAAGCTGTTTTACAAGCCGGTCGTCAAAATAGGCCATTCTCTTTTTATTCTGATATCGTTTATACAGCCAATAACAGCCATAAATAACCGGTAAAAGCAATAAAAACCATAAATAGGTACTATTTTCCCAAATCATATATTCGTTTTACATTTATTTCGACTGAAGATAAGAATCATTACACTTATTATGGGATCGACATTTGGAAATGATTTACCCACATTTTGAACTGATTTTATATAAAAACGAACCGACTGCCTTTTTCTTTTCAAATCGGTTATTTTACGATATTACAAAACGATTTTTTTATGCCTGATCGATGAATTTACTCAAATCCGACATTTCAAAATTTCTGCTTAAAGTCCTGGCCATCTACATTGTCTGGTACGTGGTATATGAACTCTGGCTGCTCCCGAACGGAACTATTGATGAGCCGCTTTCCAAAAACATTGCTTCGGTGAGTGCCGGAATTCTCTCCTTCTTTGGTGAAAATGTGTTCTTATATGACCGGGTGATCGGAATCAGCGGTGTGCCAGGCATCGAGATTGTTGACGGATGCAACGGCATAGCCGCAATCGGGCTGTTTCTCGGTTTTATTTATGCCTACCCGGGGGCCTGGCTCCCCAGAATATTTTTTTCCATCTTCGGTATCACTGTGATCTACCTGATCAATGTAGTGCGAATTGTAACGCTTGCCTGGGTTCAGTCCTACTGGCCGCAGGGTTTCAATTTCATGCACGATTACTCCACAGCCGCAATTTTTTATATCATAATTTTTTTTCTCTGGATGATTTGGGTGAACTATGGAGAATCATTTGAGTCATCGGCTGGACAGCCTCCACTGATAAAGTCTGTCGCCAGTTAAAGTTTACCTTTAAAGAAAGGATCCAAATTTAAGCCATCCAGAACCGTATCAGGTACATTTTTTTCACTGGGAGCCACTTTTACAAGCCAGAATACCCCTGAGAGTACAAGCAGCACAGAAAAAAGTGTCATCGTCTGCTGAATATTCAAAAGATTGAATTCCAGAATCAGTGCCGCTGCAGTTACCGAAACCGACTGAGCCAGGGTAAAAAGCAGCCATTCCGTACTGAACACCCTTCCGCGATACAGATCCGGGGCGCGCCGCTGAACCAACACTGTGCTAAACACCCAGTTCGAGCCGGAAGCCATATGTGCAATGGTTACAAAGATACACATAAAAATAATGGAGCCTATGTTGCTTACAACAGCATACATTAGTCCGGTAAAAATCATAAAAAATCCAATTGCCCGCACCCAGCCTGCCTCCCTTCGAAAAATGCGCCTCCCCAAAACCGGCCCTATTCCTGTACCCACACCACGGGCCGCGTACAAAATTCCAAGCCCGATGCTGCCCATCATCAGTACTTCTTCAGCTACGATAATCAGCATATAAATAATGGCACCCAGGCACATTGTGAATGTGCCTTTTGCCAGGGCAGGGCGCAATACGTCGCGGTTATTTTTGAGGAACCGGAATCCCTGTACAATTCCCTTTACCGGATTTTTGTTTTCCCGCTTTTGCTCAGAACTCATCTCCTTTTGAGGAATCACTGTACGGTATATGAAAATCGTCGCGATTCCATAGCTAAGCCCGTTAATTATGAATACGACATCGGTCCCGAGGTATGCAGTGGCAAATCCGCCTATGGCCATACCCGTTGTAAAAATAATGCTCCAGGATGCCGCCGACAAAATATTGGCACTCACCAGCTCCTGTGGTGTCGTGATATTGGGAATGGATGAAGTTTTAGCCGGTTCAAAAATAGCAGAAAACACCATCTGAACGGCTGTGATGGCGTAGGCAAGCCAAAGAAGTTCGGCTGATGTAATCAGGATAAACCCAAGTACAAGAATTCCCCGGGCAATGTGGCTGGCAATCATCAGATGACGACGGTTAAACCGGTCTGTGATAAACCCTGCAATGGGTGATGAAAATGCAAGACTCAGCATTTTTACGACAATTATGAGCCCGAGGAGGAATTCCGAACCGCTGTAAAGATGGATAATTGCGTACACCGCGAGAATACCGAACCAATCCCCAAAATTGGAAATGATCTGTGAAATCCACAAACGCCTGTAATTGACATTATTCGAGACAAGGTCGATATAGGGTTTGGCTCTATGTTTGATGGTGGATTCCAAAAGAAAAACTTACGTCTTTAAAAAATTCGTTTTTTTGATTTCGCGATTCATTGATCAAAAGGATTCAATGCCCACAACCGGATGTAAACAGAAAATGCAACAAAAGGATTAAAAAAAGCCCGATTTTTCGTCCTATTCAGATCAACAGAAACTGAGAACAGAAATTTAAATCAATTCACTCCTGTGCTGCCGAAACCGCCCTCTCCTCTATCGGTTTCCGGCAATTCGTCAACAGCCTGAATATTTACTTGTAAAACAGGTGCGATTACTATTTGTGCGATGCGGTCTCCGTAATAAACGATGAAATCATCTTTGCCGTGATTGATAGCGAGAACTTTCACTTCTCCCCTGTAATCCGAATCGATGGTACCGGGTGAGTTGAGCATGGTAACGCCGTTTCGGTAGGCAAGACCGCTGCGTGGGCGGATCTGTGCTTCATAGCCTTCCGGCAGCGCCATTTTAAAGCCAGTGGGGATCAATGCGCGTTCACCAGGCTTTAGATGTACCGGTTCAGAGTTGGCTGCCCGAACATCCATTCCGGCCGAACCGGATGTCTCGTAGCCGGGAAATGGTAAATCGGCCGCATGATCCAGTTTCTGAAAAAAAACATTAAGGAGTGTCTTGTCGCTCATAAGATATCAATCGAACTCTGACATTGCCGAAAATTACGCGCACATGAGCTTCAACGGGTATTCGGAGATCATCCGTTGAAAACCAGGACCGAAAACTTCCTCTGAATCCGAACGGACCGTCAATATCAGCGGTGCCTTCACTGAGGTATGTTTCAATCTCTTCATCGAATGCATCGTAACTTCGCATTTCTGTTTTGGGGCCGCTTTTTGCTCGCACATAGCCCATTTCGCTTTCAATATAAGCCGGCAGCTTATAGGGTTTTTCAATTCCGGCAAACATTCGGGAATAAAAGAAAATAATATCACCACCGCTGGCTGGTTCTTCAAGGTCGAGCGAGTCCATAAATTCCCCTTTTTCATAAAAGTGTACTTTGTCAGTTTCCCGGTCGAAGATAATTTTTACACTTTCATACTCTTCATCGTGAACATCATCCCGCCAGAAAACGTGACTGTAGGGCCATTTTTCATTGTATTGAAAAATATTCTCGTAATTCACAATCCGTGTACCCACAAATGGAACCCGGTTATTGGAACGAATTCGTGTACGAAGATGATACGCTTTTTCGCCATTATAAGTGGTATCAGGGAGTAGTTCAACGTCGACCCAGCCGAGTGTAAAAAAACCGTACCTCACCTCATATTCGAACACCTCACGGGCATCAATAAGCATCTCCATGGTGGGCGGTTCATTCCTTTCCCAGGTTAATTCCGACTGGCCAAAAAGATGCTGAAGCGGCAGCAGCAATGCCAGTACGAGAATTCCATTACTCTTCAATAAATGTTTCAAAAGCCTCTTCATCATAGCCAACTAATATCGCCTCACCTTTTATTAAAACCGGTCTTTTAATCATGGTCTGGTGTTCCAGGAGCTGATCGAATAGTTTTTCGTCGCTCAGATTTTTGTCTTTGAGGCCAAGCTGTCGCCATTTCATCCCGCGCCTGTTTACCAGTACGTCCAGACCGATTCGGTGTACAAATTCTTCGAGTTCTTCTCTTGTGAGGGGTTCTTTTTTCAGATCATAAAACTGGTGTTCCACGTCATTTTCCTCAAGCCATTGGAGCGTATCACGGATTTTATTGCAGTTTTTGATTCCATAAACTTGTATCATTCTAAAGGGGTCTTTTTGGTTTAAACTCATAAAATACGAACTTTTTAACGCTCTTTTTGTAACAATTCCTGAAATCTCAAGATGCTTTGCTCACGACTTCTATTTTTGTTGAACCTGGTTCTGCTTATGATTTTTTTGTCCGGCTGCGGACAAAGCGAGGATCAACGTGAGTTTGAGAGAGAGGCCCGATCTGCTCCGCAGGGATTCACTGAAACGAATGAACGCGGTGAAATTATAGATGGAAATGAAGATCCGGATGATTGGCGTGTGGCTCCTTTTTATCAAGGGCTTGTGAATATATTTCCTGCCTATCCGAATCCGGTGCTGACAAACGACCGTTTAATTATTGAAGTACAAATCACCGGTATCGATGCAGTTACGGGTATCCAGGTGTATGCGAATTATGGTACTTACGTGAAACCGCTTTATTCTGAAACCAGTAATCTGTTTGGCTTGATCTCCATTTCACTAAACCCGCTCGATATCGCAGAAAGGCCGGAAGCCCCGCAAGGCCTCTACAGAATTATCATCATGGATTCACAGAATAATATAATCAGCTACGGAGATGTTCAGGTTCAGTGATATTTAAAAGATCTTTTTTAAGCTCTGACGAATTTTCCGGTTTTAATTCGCACTTCTCACATTGATGAATGATCCGGCGTTTATCAGGTATGGCAATTAATTTTAAGGTTTCTACTGTCCTGACTTTCCAGACCACTGCATCCGGATATTTGATTTAGCCCAATGAGAAAAAAATATCTTAGTGAAATATCCGGGTTAATGCGCGGGTTAGCCGTTCTTTTTCTTATGAATACTCAGAAAGCGTAAAGTTAAATGTACAACCTTGTCCGGGTTTGCTCTCCACCCAAATTTCGCCTCCATGTATCTCTACAAAATCAATGCAGAGGTCCAGTCCTACCCCTGACCCTTTCTCTCCACTTGTTCCCTCAGACGTAAAAGTAGTTTGTCGGTTCATAACTTTTTCCTGAGTTTCCTTATTCATCCCTATCCCATCGTCTCTTATTGATACTTTAATCTTTTGATTTGTTCTTTCAGCATTTATACTGACTTTTCCGCTGGGATTAGAAAACTTGATCCCGTTGGTTATCAAATTTCGCAACACTGTTTTTATCATGTTAGCATCTGCATGTACATAAATGGTATCCGGAATTTGATTTAATAGCTCAATCTTTTTGCTATCAGCTTGTGATCTGACATTGTCAAGGGTTGTGTCGATAAGACTTGCAAGATGCAGTTTTTCAAGATCGGTAGTTACTTTTTGAGATTGATTCTTAGACCAGGCCAACAGATCTTCCAATAATTCATGGATATTGTTTGTTCTATGATTCAATAAGTGAAGGTATTCGAGAATTTCATCTTTAGAGAGCCCTTCGTAGTCTAAAAATATCACATCATATACTAATTTAGCACCTGCAATAGCATTTCTGAGATCGTGGGATATGACAGAAAACAGTTTGTCCTTTTGCCTGTTTAACTCTTGGAGTTCTTCATTTTTCTCGGCAAGTTTTTCTTCCGTTTTTTT
>SLGL01000369.1 GCA_007123785.1 Balneolaceae bacterium | reverse complement strand
TCCCGCAGGAAGTTTCCAATACTTTTTCTCCTGGTTTAAGGGCGGCCATTTCCAGAAGTTTATCCTGTGCAGGTTTTAATTGTTGTTTCCAGGAATCATCATAATATTCAGCGGCTTTATCCCAGCCATAGCGCTGTACACGTCGTTGAAGTCTTGGTTCCATAGTTTGTTAAGTATTTGAGTATTAAGTAGTGTGATGTCAACGATCAATTGACGGTAAAACCCGCAATGTTTTTTCTTCAAAAAGGCTGCTGAATTCCATTTTTATTGCCATTTATGACAAGGAAATCCCGAAGCCTCGGGACGGGTTTCTTGCGAAACTTCATTCTTGACACAACAGTAGTGAATATTGAGATATCCGGGTTAGGATGAAATTTGCCTTCTAAATCAGGCATTGTCAGGTCATTGCCAAACAGAAGTAGTGTTTTAAATGTTTGTTTATTTATTTTCTCACTGCCTATCATGTTGAGCGGTTTTCGAAATCCCAACCTCTTTGGGAGAGGATTTTTTTGCCCCTTTCATAATATTCACTTCACGTTCCACTTTTACCGGCTTCAAAAAATCTGCAAGCAAAGGGCTGTGTCTGTCGGCTTGTTCGATTACGTTCATAATCTCCTCCTCCGAAGCCGGGCTGTCGATAAAAACCTTATATCTTAGGCCTTTATATCCCGGCTCAACACCATCCAGTCCGTAGCTGCCGCGGGCATCCACGTCGGCTTCAACATCTACTTCAATACCATCAACGGGAACATCCAGAGCGGCTGCCCATTTTGCGTACCCAATAGCAAGACAGCTTCCCAAAGCGCCGCGCTGAAGCACGCTTGGCCCCGGCCCGGCATCATTACCTCCTTCACTTTTTCCAACATCTGCGGTGAATGTCCAGTGTTTGTGTTCTACGTCGCAGGTAGTTCCATCACGCACGCGTACCTTGGTAGTTGTGGAATATTGACCTTTTTCAGGTTTAATAGTTAATAATTTTTTGACCCGTTCGTGGGATTCTTTCAATGTTTTTGTGTCTGACATGGCTTTATAATTTTGTCCCTGTTCCTGCATGAAATTGGTTCTATAATGTTAAGCCGAAAATGTGCACATAATGCATCATAAATTAATGGAATAATGCGGATTTCAGATCATTAAGTCATCTGTTATGTATGTAAAACATACTTTGTGTTTCAAGTTTATAAATTGAGGTGATGAATGATTTCTTTAGGATTGATCATCAGAGATTTTCTCAGCATAAGCGGGAGTGCCTAATACTTTATGAAGAGTGGTATTGAATCCTGGAAAGGTTTCCTGAAGAATGAATATTGGCCGAATAGGCCGTGCGTTCACGATGATTTCGGCTGAATCTTTTTTGATCGCTTTTATTACGGCAGAAGTTACCTTTTCGGGAGTTGTGGGTTTCAGCGATCGGGGTGCAGGGCCAGCTCTTTTCTCCATCTCGGCATACATTCCGTCTTCAGCGACAAACCCGGGGCAGATCACCGACACACCGACGGGCGTGCCATCAAGCTCTGTTCGAAGTGAATTTGTAAACATGATCATACCCGCCTTGGTCGAGGCATATGGTGTTTGGTTTGGAAAACCGGTTTTACCGGCGATTGACGACATATTTACGATATGTCCGCGACCGCGATTCAGCATTCCCGGGAGAACAGCACGAGTGAGAATCATCGGTGCTGTAAAATTAACCTGAATCATTTTCTCAATTTCTTGAGGAGAATAATCCCTGAATGGTGTGGCCCACTCAATCCCCGCATTATTGATCAGAATATCTATCGGGCCAAGTTTGTCGTCAACTTTATCTGAAAGTGACATAACCTGCACTGTTTCAGACAGGTCAGCCGGAATGGCTACCGCTTTTATGTTGTGTGAAATGACCTCTTCCCGTACCTTTTCAAGTGCATCAACGGATCGGGCGGTGAGGGCCAGGTTCACACCTTCCTTTGCAAGTGCACGGGCTATGTGAACACCCAGGCCTCTCGATGCTCCGGTTAATAGTGCGTTGCGTTCTTTCAGTTCTTTCATGAAATTACAAAAAATGTCTGTTTTCTGTGATTTTGGTGTAAAATTTACCTTAATCTGGCAAAAAGAGTTCTTTGTTACAGCTTTCATTGAAAATGGAAGCGGCCCATATCTACTGACTCTGCATGTGGTTTACGGGCCAAGCCTGATGCTGCCCGACCCGCCTCGCGAGAGTTCCCAGTTATGTGATACAGCACACCCGGCACGATCGCTGACCCTTGTCATTCCCACGAGATGGCCACCCGCGAAAAATTCCTGCTCCTTATTGAGCTCAAGTGGAGGGGCAACCAGACTGTTTCCTATCTTTTCCGCAACGTCAGAACCGGGGGGCGACAAATAGCGATTGAAGAAGGTGCAGGCGAAGTCTGCTGCAAGCGGCATGGCCAGATCACAAGGCCCCCTTTCATCTGTTAAGCCACAGAAATCTTCGGTTCCTGCCGGTAGCCAGTCCCAGTGATGTGTGCCTTTGAACTGTATATAGTGTTTCGGTGCCGGGATCTGACCCCAAAGAACATCATTCCCCTCCGGGGTTATCAACTGAGCGTAGATTTCGGATCCCGGGTCAGCTGCAGTACCCCATGCAAATAATGAGGGTGTGAGCAGTTCATCGAACGGAAACTCCCGCCATTGGCGCCAGACCCCACTGAGCGACATGTACGGGTATCGGTGAGTCACTCGGCTTCCCCTGATTCGGCGCACCATATCGCCACCCAGAAGTGCGCCAAAGGAGTGCCCAATAATTCCGATTTCTCGCGAAGTCAGTGAATCACTGAATTCAGAACGATTACGAAGCCAGCTAAGGGTTAAGTTTACAAGTTGGTGGTCATTGTTATTTTCATCCCAGGGACGATAGCCTTCCCGAATGTTTGGCAGGTTGGGGACGGCAACAATATAGCCGGACCGGGCGAGTGCGGCAGGAAGTCGGTACCAGCGTTTGTAGTGGGCAGGCTCATTGCAATTTCCATGAAGGAATACGATTAATGGAAATCGTTCAGGTGCAGTGAGAAGTTTCGCTCCGGCAACAGCTCCGTCAAGGCTTGGATAGAATACGCGAACTTCTCCAGGCAAATGAGGTTCATTCGCATGTTCGGTAACTCCGAAAAAAACCGGAGTAAGTACAGTCGGCTGCCAATCGATATCAGCATCCCTCGGGGAGGGTTCCCGGTTCCGGTGATCGCGAATAATGGTTCTGCCTGGTCTGATTCGATCCTCTCCTCCTCTGCGAGCCGGAACCCGAGTTCGCTCACGTTCGCGACGATGATTTTGCCGGAATTCGTTGTCGTTTTTTGAGTTACTCATAATTCTCTTCTCTTTAGTAAATTGTAGTTTTAGATAAGAGGAATATCGTTGCAACCCTCTATATAGAATAGCCCAAAATCCCGCTCATTCTTATCATTTTTAACTTTTTTATAAAATGAGCCGGTATTGTGAAACGCGTTTTACTGTTGTGAGTAGTGACCTCAGCGGACATTTTTTACCGAAAGCATTCGGAACAACATTAACCGTCAAGGTTTAAATGCAACAAACTGTCGCGATTTCAAAACATCTCGTCTTTACAAAACTGTATCAGACTTATAAAAACTCACCCAATAACTGATTCAGAAATCTCCACCTTCATTTGAATTAAGTAATCATAAGCCAACAATGATCTATGTAACATTTTACCATTTAAGTGTAAAGGATGTTACCCGGCTTATAATGATTATGCCCTATGATACATTTGATGTTATAGAATTAAATCAGAGCATGAAAAAATACTTTCAGCTATTCTTTAAATGATTTAGAAGACGATTTTGCCAGGAGTGATGTAGTACTGTAGTATTCTTAAAAGCGCTTTATTAATACTGTAGCAGTTTTATCGGATTCCGGAAATTTCTAACAGTAGCTGAGTGAATCATATTGAAACTGTCGAATTATGGTTTAGATCATAACTGCAGAGATTTGGAAAAACCAGTCAAGATGTATGAATAATAATAAGCGCAAATATAATTTCAGTAATATAAAAATTACGATCTCTGCATTATGTTTAACAGTGGCAGTTACTGCCACAAATGCCTGTCCAAATAATAACTCTGGTTCCGAAATTTCATACAACCAGAATTCTCAACAATACCATTTAACAGAATTAAGCCCGCCCCCGGATACAATCGGAACGTTATATGGTATACCTGTCCAGTTTGCAGAGGAACTGAAAGAGAGGACCTTTACCTACTTTTGGGAGGTTGTGGATTCCACCACCTGGCAAACGGATGATCGTTTTCCCACCAAAAATTTTACAAGTATAGCTGCAACCGGTTTTGCACTGCCGGCATATGTAATTGGAATTGAAAATGAATACATAACCAGGGAAAAAGGTGCTGAACGTGTCTTAAATGTACTTGATTGGCTCTGGAATTCACCACAGGGAGATATAGTCGAAGATGTAGCCGGCTACAGGGGTTTCTATTACCATTTTTTGAATTATGATACCGGCACAAGGTTTCAACAGGTTGAGTTGTCAACTATTGATACTGCTTTACTCATGGCCGGAGTGCTAACAACTCAAAGTTATTTTGATGCTGATAACCGTGTGGAATCCAGAATCCGGGAAATTGCAGATTCACTCTATTACCGGGTAGAATGGGATTGGGCAATGGATGGAAATCCAACCATGTCGATGGGTTGGGATCCCGAATCCGGCTTTATCAGGGCTCAGTGGGAGGGATATGATGAATCCATGATTTTACTCATTCTTGCGCTTGCTGCACCTGTTCATCCCATACCTGCAGGATCATGGGATGTTTGGACATCAACCAATAACTGGGCGGATTTCTACGGGTTTGAACATGTGAACTTCGGCCCTCTTTTTGGCCATCAGTATTCCCACATGTTTATTGATTTTCGTGATATCCGGGACGGATATATGCGAAAAAAGGGGATTGACTATTTTGAAAATTCCCGCCTGGCCACGCTTGCAAACCGGGCATATTGCATTGATAATCCCGGCAGATTTGTTGGATACAGTGAAAATATATGGGGGTTAACAGCCAGTGACGGCCCTGCCAACGAAACAAGAGTAATTGGCAAAAGAACGGTTCACTTCAGAACGTATCATGCCCGCGGCGCTGCAAACGGATACATAGAAGATGACGGGACGATTGTGCCAACCGCAGCAGGTGGGTCCATTCCATTTGCCCCGGAAGAAACACTGAGGGCACTCTACACAATGAAAGAGAAATTTGGTGATCAACTCTATACAGAATATGGCTTTTTGGACTCCTTCAATATGACGTACAGTGAGGAGGGTTGGTTTAACCCGGATCATATCGGGATTGACCAGGGGCCTATACTCATCCAGCTTGAAAACTATGAAACAGGCCTGA